>ONIJ01000066.1 GCA_900317875.1 uncultured Eubacteriales bacterium | reverse complement strand
GATAGAAAAAACCGGCGCAAAGCTGGTGATCCCCATTCATTGGGATAATTTCTTCTCTCCGCTTGACCGACCTATTAAGGGCATGCCCCATATCATAGAGAATACCGGTGTTGCCTTCTTTAAGACCGCGAAATACTGTGAATTACATGATGTGAATTTTCTTATACAATATCCGCGTACAAGTATTGAGATTTGAGCGCGACTTTCACAAATACAACAGCGTGCAAGCAGTGAGAAATCACCGCCTGCACGCTGTTTTTTCAGCAAATAGTAAATTATTCGGGAGCAACATATCTTGCCTGCCACACGCCGTTTGCGGCGAATACTCCCGCCTCGTTGCTTTTATGATTTCGTTTACGATAAACCTTCCCGCAGCAAAACTGCTTTAAGCTCTGAAATGATATCATTCAGATCCTCGGGCAGCCTATCGCCGTGTACCGGCATATCGTCAAAAAGGCGGTTGAGGTTTTTTTCAAAGCGGTCGGGAAGGATATCGCATTTTTGTGTGCAGAGCTCGATCAGCCGCTTTTCGCCCGGATGCGTCTGCTTGTTCAGCGCGAAGATAACATCGAAATACGATTCCAAAAAGGCGGCTGTTCTGTGTACTACGCTTACCCTGTCGTTTCTGTTAACTGCCTTTTTTATCTGCAAAAAATACGCGGGCATGGCATCGTATAAAAGCGCGGTGTTTCTTTTGATGATGTTGTTTCGGAGCGCGTCGGGATAAGGCACCGAAAAGCGGTCTTTGGCGCTTTGCAGCCTTCCGCGCTTGTCGCAGACGATCTTGCAGGTCAAAAGGTTATGCCACATGCAGGTGGTGTATCCGTTACACGGCTCGAATTTTTCAACGACTCGCGCTACTCCGTCGCAAAACCCGTCGAGATCGCGGTAAAGAATGTCGATGTCGATATCGTTGTTCAGGACGCAGTTATCCTCATACTCCCAGTAATGGTTTCCGATCTCCATATACTTGCAGTAGTCAGCCAGCAATGTGCGCCTGTTTTCTTCGTCGATCGGCGCAGTAATGTAAACGTATACGTCGTAATCGGATTTTTCGTCATAGTTTTCTCCCGAGCGGGAACCGCCGAGCGCAATAGCCTCGACCTGCTCCAATTCGGATAATTTTTCAAACAGCTTGTCTATCATGTTATTCCCTCATTTTTTGATACGATATGCGACCCACATCTCTTTTAGTTATCGCTGTATTCTGCTTTCCGGCTTTCACCGGACACTTCACAAAAATACAGCCTGCCGCTCCCTCCGGAATTTGTATATTATTGTACTCTGTTCAGCGCAAAAGTCAAGCATATTTTCGGTATAAAAAACCTATGAAAAAGTCCGGACTTTCCGGATTTCCGCGGTATCCTGCGGCATCCGATTAAATGTGAGGTTGATGGCATAAGCACTGCACACGAAATCCTTGTTTGCTGTGGACAAAACGTGAGTCTTCTGTTATGATAGTCATAAAGATACGGTGCTTTGATATACGGCGGAGATGATCTGTCGGGTCAGGATTGGGACGGAAGAAAATGGCGAAGCAGAGAAGGTGTTCGCTATGATCTCGTTAATTTATGCGCCAAGCCGGTCGAAATCATCTGATTAGTAAATTATGATTTACAGAATTACTGACCTGCTGTTTATGAAACCTATCTTCGAGCCGCACATCAGCAATAAAGGCTCACTGTATGGCTATAAGAAAGAAAACATTTATCATGTTGAAAATATGCAGGTTAAAAAGGATATTACAAACATCATCGTTAAGGAGGACAAATCATCAGAAATGAACAGAGATATACGGTCCGCTCTGCCGGACTATAACAACTGTCTTGTGAACCTATCCAATTCCATATTGAAGAATTTCGGCGCGCGGACAACAGCCGGGACGCTTCCCCTTGCGGATAAGTATCTTGAAGGGGAGTACCGGAATGTGGTGCTTCTTATTCTGGATGCGCTGGGAACATCGATCGTTGAGAGGCATCTTGAAGAGAACGGGTTTTTCAGAAGCCAT
>ONIJ01000068.1 GCA_900317875.1 uncultured Eubacteriales bacterium | reverse complement strand
GCTTTTTGAAGCGTCTTAAAGCGCTTTCAAGAGATTCATTCTCTTTTAATCTAATCTCTGCCATCTATCTTCCCTCCCATCTGCCAATAGGCATGGGTAATTTGCATAATTTGCAAAAACTATTATACAATATGTAACGTTTATTGTCAATAGAATTGTAGAAATTTAGAAGAAATTAATTTATCTCGGCTTAACAACAAGATTTACGAGCTTTTTAGGAACTACAATTTCTTTGATAATTGTCATATTTTCAATTGCAGCCTGAACTTTTTCGTTGTCCTTTGCAAGGCCGAGCAGCGTGTCCTTATCGGCGTCAACAGGCACATTGAGCTTTGCTTTGATTTTGCCGTTGACCTGAGCAACGATTTCCACGGTTTCGTCTACGCACTTCGACTCGTCGTACTCAGGCCATCTTGCCTCGGCAAGAATGCCCTCGCCGAGCTTGTTTGCCTCGTAGACCTCCTCGGTTACGTGAGGAGCGAAGGGATTGAGGAGGATCGAGAAAATTCTCAGCTCTTCCCTGTTGATCGACTTTGTGTTGGAAATATCGTTGATAAGCGCCATAAGCGCGGCGATCGCGGTATTGAACTTGATATTCTCAATGTCGTCGCCGACCTTCTTGATTGCCTTGTGGAAGGCGCTCTCGAGCTCGGGACGGATCGTATCGCCGTCAATGAGGTTGTTCTGAAGGTTCCAGTAGCGCTCGATGAAACGGCGGCAGCCGCGGATGCTCGCCTGGCTCCAGGGAGCAGCCTTTTCAAAGTCGCCGATAAACATCTCGTAAAGGCGCATAGTGTCGGCGCCGTACTCGTTGACGATGTCGTCGGGATTAACTACGTTGCCTCTGGACTTGCTCATCTTCTCGCCGTTTTCGCCGAGGATCATACCGTGAGAGGTACGCTTTGCGTAGGGCTCGGGAGTGGGCACTACGCCGATGTCGTAGAGGAATTTATGCCAGAAGCGGCTGTAGAGCAGGTGAAGCGTGGTGTGCTCCATTCCGCCGTTGTACCAGTCAACGGGCGACCAGTAGTTGAGCGCTTCCTTGGAGGCGAGAGCCTCGTTGTTGTGGGGATCCATATAGCGCAGATAATACCACGAGGAGCCTGCCCACTGGGGCATTGTGTCGGTTTCGCGCATAGCCTCGCCGCCGCACTTCGGACAGGTGGTTCTAATCCAGTCGGTCATATTTGCGAGCGGAGATTCGCCGGTATCGGTAGGCTCGTAGGACTCTACCATCGGCAGTCTGAGCGGCAGCTCGCTCTCGTCGAGCGGAACGTAGCCGCACTTGTCGCAGTGAACGATCGGGATGGGCTCGCCCCAGTAGCGCTGACGCGAGAATACCCAGTCGCGCAGCTTGTAGTTGACCTTCGCGTGACCTTTGCCCTCCTTGGTGAGCCAGTCGATAATCTTGACCTTGGCTTCGTCAACGCTCAGTCCGTCGAGCATACCGGAGTTAACCATAATGCCTGTGGCGCAGTCGGTGAACGCCTCCTCCTGAACGTTGCCGCCCTTTACTACCTCGATGATAGGAAGGTCGAATTTTTTAGCGAACTCCCAGTCGCGGGTGTCGTGAGCGGGAACCGCCATAATCGCGCCTGTGCCGTAGGACACGAGGACGTAGTCGGAGATGAAGATCGGGATTTCGGTGTTGTTGACGGGATTGATAGCACGGACGCCCTCGAGCTTAACGCCTGTTTTGTCCTTTGCTACCTCGGTGCGCTCAAAATCGGACTTTCTTGCAGCCGCTGCCTGATAGGCGCGGATGTCTTTCATATTGCCGAGCTTGTCAGCCCACTTTTCGATAAGCGGATGCTCGGGAGAGATTACCATATATGTAGCGCCGTAAAGTGTGTCGGCGCGTGTGGTGTAAACGGTGAGGACATCGCCCGTTGTGGTCTGGAAATCGACCTCGGCGCCTGTGCTTCTGCCGATCCAGTTTTTCTGCTGAGCCTTAACTCTCTCGGGATAGTTGACGAGATCGAGGTCATTGATGAGTCTGTCGGCGTACTCGGTGATTTTGAGCATCCACTGGGACTTGACCTTGTGGACTACCTCGCTGCCGCAGCGCTCGCAAACGCCGTTGACGACCTCCTCGTTGGCGAGAACGCACTTACAGGAGGTGCACCAGTTTACGTTCATCTCTTTTTTGTAGGCGAGATTGTGCTTGAAGAGCTGAACGAAAATCCACTGAGTCCACTTGTAGTAATCGGGATCTGTGGTGTTTACCTCGCGGCTCCAGTCAAAGGAAATTCCAAGCGACTGAATCTGCTTTTTGAAGCGGGCGATATTATTTTTTGTTACGATTTCGGGGTGAATATGATTCTTGATGGCGTAGTTCTCGGTGGGCAGACCGAATGCGTCCCAGCCGATGGGATAGAGCACATTGAGGCCCTGGAGTCTCTTTTTTCTCGCTACGGTGTCAAGCGCTGTGTAGGGACGCGGATGTCCGACGTGAAGTCCCTGTCCCGAAGGATAAGGGAACTCGATCAGAGCGTAAAACTTTTCCTTTGAAGCGTCGTCGCTTGCGTGGAAAACGCCCTTTTCCTCCCAGATTTCCTGCCATTTAGGCTCTACAGCCTTATGATTGTATTTCAAAAT
>ONIJ01000015.1 GCA_900317875.1 uncultured Eubacteriales bacterium | reverse complement strand
TGCACTTATTATAGCACATTTCGATGAAAAATGCACTGTTTATCGAGAATTTTACTGATTGCTTGTTTTGAAGGCAGTGACTATTTACTGTTCAAAAACTTTTTGATTTTCGGATAATCCTCCTCGCGGATGTTGCAGTGAAGATCGTCGTCATATGTGATGAGGGTGCAGTCAGTGGTGTCCTTGAGCTTTGCGTAAAGCTCCTCGGCCTGTTTGTATGAAACCTGAGGGTCATTTTTGCTGTGGAAGATAAGCACGGGAATTTTGATCTCATCCGCCCAGTAAATCGCGGAGCGTTTTTTGTACTCCTCGGGTTTTTCCTGCGGTGTGCAGCCTATTGTTTCTTCAAGTACCGATTTCATATCGTCGCGGCTTTCGTACGATTCAAACAAGTCTGAGACAGCGCTCGACGCGATGATGCGCTTTATTCTTTTGTCCTGCCTTGCCGCGGGATATGTCATAACGCCGCCACGCGAGGCTCCGATAACGCAGAAATCATCCATATCCACAAATGAGAACTGCTTCTCGCATAGATCAATCAGCTTGATCACGTCGTTAAGGTCGTCTCCGCCGAATTCATCCTTGCCCTCGGAGCCGCCTCCTCCTCTGTACTGCGAGCCGACAACAATTCGATCGCACAAAGCGCAGACGACTGCGGTCGTATGATCCTCCAGCTTGCCGTATCCTCTGTTTCCTCCGTGGTTATACATAACACATTTGCCCGGCTTCTGAGTTGTCGCCAGGGAATAGGGGATGGAGATGTATCCCCGGATCCTGAGACCGTCCGAATAATATGTGAACTGATAGGATACGCAGGTGTTTTCGAGTTTTTCGTTCAGCTTGACCTTTGAGATGTTGAAAACATCACTGCTCTCGTATTTCTCAAAATTATACAAATCGCTGATTTCGACAGGACTTGTGCTTTCGGCTGTGGTTTCAATGTCGGCTGAGGTTTCGCTTTCGGTCTGACTTGAACTTTCATTTTTACCCGAATTTTGTGACTGGCATGCTGTCAAAGACAAAAGGACGAGCATTGCGGAAAGAACAGTTGCAATTAATTTTCTCATTTTCATATTATTCTCCTGAATGTAAAAGTGTGTTTATCCGAAAAAATTCTTCTTTGGTGATTTCAAGCTCGACTATTTTCCACTGCTCTCCGTTTATTGTTTCAAAGGAGTCCTCCAAATCCTCGGATTTGCGGAAGCCCGTGGAAAGATAGCATTTATATGCGGGGATGTTGTGCTCGATTACTCCGATGGTGACTTTGTCAACCTTCAATATCTCAAAGGCGTACTTCAATCCGAGACTGAGCATTTTCTGACCGTATTTCTTTCCTCGCTTTGAGGCGTCGACTATTATCCAGCCGAAGCGAAGAATTTTGTTATCTCCGTTCAGATACCGCATAATAAAGTGGCCGACCGCTCCGCTTTCGTCAAAGGCAGTCATCGGATAAAAGTTATCCTCCTCGGCGCAGTCGCCGTTGTTATCAAGATACTTTTGATTTATGGTTTCCGCCGAAACAGGAAAGCTGCCGAAGCGCAGGCCTCCCCAGAATAGAAATGCCTGTTCGTTCCTGCACCACGAGGCTATTTTTTGCGCGTCGCAGGGCTTGTATGGTCTTAATCTTATCATTTCCGATTCTCCTTTTTCATTTTTTATCGATCGCTCGCATTTACTGAAAATAAGTATAAGCGATATTACACAAAAATTCAATAAAAATCTTGTAGAAGCGTTTATTGATAAAAACAATGCGCTGTGATATAATTACAAATGTCTATGGAAAATTTGCAGGAGGATTATTATGTGGTCTGATTTTTTGGAGGGCGTTGAGCAGGTCAACGACTATCTGAACAAAATTGTTTGGGGATGGCCGGTCGTTATTCTGATTTTGGGAACAGGCATTCTTTTGACGATCCGCACAAAGTTTTTGCAGGTGAATCACTTCGGCGACTCGCTCAACAATACAATTATTCCGGCTTTAAAAAGCATAGGAAAAAAGAAGAGCAAGGATAACAGGCTCAAATCCGTTTCGCAGTTTGAGGCGTTTTCAACCGCGATCTCGGGAACCGTCGGAACGGGCAACATCATCGGCGTTGTTTCCGCTATTCTCACGGGCGGTCCGGGAGCGGTGTTCTGGATGTGGATTTCCGCTTTCTTCGGAATGGTTACCAACTACTCCGAAAACGTGCTCGGTCTGTATTTCAGAAAGCGCGATAAAAAAGGCAACCTTTCCGGCGGCTCGTTCTACTATATCGCAAACGGTCTCAAATGGAAGTGGCTCGCGTACTGCGCCGCGATTTTCTGCGTTTTTGCCGCAATCGGAATGAGCGGCGTACAGACGAATAAAATATCCGAAACGCTGTCGCACACCTCGTCGGTTTATTTCAGCACGCCTGACGGCGAAACAGCAAAGCTGATTATCGGCATTGTCATCGCGGCGATAGCCGCCGTGATCATCATCGGAGGAATCCAGCGAATAGGCAAGGTAACCTCAATGCTCGTGCCGTTTATGTCGCTCCTTTTTATCATTCTCGCACTCGGCGCAATTTTCGGTCACGTTTCCGCTGTTCCCGCGGCGTTCGGAATGATTTTCAGCAAGGCGTTCAATTTTCAGGCGGCAGGCGGAGGAATTATGGGCTACACCTTCGCTCAGGTGATCACCAAGGGAATGGCGCGCGGAGTGTTTTCAAACGAGGCGGGGCTCGGCTCATCCGTAATCGCTCACTCGGCGTCCGAGACAAGAGAGCCCGTAAAGCAGGGACTCTGGGGCGTTTTTGAGGTTTTCTTCGATACCTTTATCATCTGCACACTTACCTCGCTTACATTTCTCACTACCTTCGACGTCAGCGAGCTTTCGGGTGATATGAAGGACGCTGCGCTCTCGATGTCGATGTTCTCAACCAACTACGGCGACTTCGGAACGATCGCGTTCTCGCTCATTCTTCCGCTGTTCGCATTCACCACCATAATTGCGTGGTCGTACTACGGCGAAAAAGCGATTGAATTCTGCTTCGGCAGCGCGTCCGAGCGCACACGTCAGATCATTACCGCGGGCTTTAAGGTCGCATACGTAATTCTTATCGCTGTTTCGGCCACGATACAGAGCGACCTTATCTGGGCGATAGACGACACCTTCAACGGTCTTATGGCAATTCCTAACCTGATTTGTCTTGTCGCTCTGAGCGGATTGGTGGCAAAGATCACCAAAAACTACTTTGACAGGCGGCGCGGTGAAAAGATCGAGCCGATGCTCTCGGCTTATCCCGATATGAATGAAGAATTCAAGCGGGACCTTGAGCTTCAGGACGCCGAAATGCACTGAGCATTTAGATGCCTGCACATAATAACTCACACAAAGCGCTTCCGTTTTGGAGGCGCTTTTAATTTGCGAAATATTCGCAAATCTATTGACAACGCGCAGGACTGCTGTTATAATAAAATGCGAATCAATCGCAAATTGGAGGTGCGTTTCTTGCCGAAATATATGACCAGGCAGAGGAAGGTACTGCTTGCTTACCTTACCGAACACGCCGACGAAAAGCTATCGGCGCGGCAGATCGAGTCGGATCTGAGCGGAGAAGGAATAAGCATCAGCGCTGTATACCGAAATCTTTCCGATTTTGAAAAGGAAGGAAAAATCAGGCGCGTAAACAAAAGCGGCAGCCGCGAAGTTTTTTATCAGTACACCGACGCCGAGCACTGCAAGGAGTGCCTGCATCTTTCGTGTGAAAAATGCGGAAAGACCTACCATATGAATATGGAGGTCACCCAAATGCTTATCAAAAATCTCGCAAGCAGCGACGAGTTTGATATTGATAAAGCGAACACCGTTCTTTACGGTGTTTGCAAAGACTGCAGAAAGAACGGAGAGTAAAATGAAAAGAGTAATTGCGGCGGTTCTTTGCCTTCTTTTGGCGCTTACCGTCTTTTCGGGCTGCGGAATAAAAAAGCCGAGCAACGCCAGAGTAAAAATCATCACTACGATCTATCCGGTCTATGAATGGGTCAAAAACATCGCGGACGACGCCGACGGCGTTGAGGTCTCACTTCTGCTCGACAAAGGAGTGGACCTTCACAGCTTTCAGCCGACTGCCGAAAACATCGTAGATATTTCAGACTGCGACGTGTTTATTTATGTCGGCGGCGAGTCCGATAAATGGGTAGACGACGTTCTGAAAGAAAAGAAAAACAAGGATATGCTGTCAGTTAACCTTATGGACGAGCTCGGTGAAGCCGCAAAGGAAGAGGAAAACGTCGAAGGAATGGAACCCGGGGATGAGGAAGACGGCGATGAAAAAGAGTATGACGAGCACATTTGGCTCTCGCTCAAAAACGCCTCAAAGCTCTGTAAATGCATTTCGGACAAGCTGAGCGAGAAGGACTCCGACAACAAAGATAAATATGAAAAGAACGCAAAGGAGTATATTGAAAAGCTCGGTCTGCTCGACCGAAAATATGCTCAGACCTGTTCCTCCGCAAAGCACGACACGCTGATTTTTGCCGATCGTTTTCCGTTCAGATATATGACCGACGATTATAAGCTCAAGTACTACGCGGCGTTCAAGGGCTGCTCGGCGGAGAGCGAAGCCAGCTTGAACACCCTGGTTTTTCTCGCCGAAAAGCTCGACAGCTCGGGACTCCACTCTCTGATCATTCTTGACGGCTCCGAAAAAAAGATTGTCAAGGGTGTAATTGACGCCGCAAAAACAAAGGACGTTGAAATTCTCACGCTCAATTCAATGCAGTCGTCAATCGGCGATGACGACACCTATCTCAGCATAATGGAAGACAACCTCTCGGTGCTTCAAAAGGCGCTGAATTAAGGAG
>ONIJ01000070.1 GCA_900317875.1 uncultured Eubacteriales bacterium | reverse complement strand
GTATAAGTTACTTCTCTGCGAATTGCAATAAAAAAAGCCAATATTGAACGACGCGGCGATTCTTCGTGGAAAATCCACAAAAACACCGCCTGAAATTCTATAGCCGCGACAGTGAAAACCGATTGAAAAACCGCTTTCTCTGTGATATATTATAAGTGAATGAAATCGATTACAAATTAATTCAAAATTCAACATTTGATTTGCGAGAGGTGTTACAATGAAAGATATCGTAACTGTAGGAGAAATCCTGATAGACTTAACCTATAGCGGAAGAGAAAACCTGATTCCCGTTTACAAAGCAAATCCCGGCGGAGCTCCCGCCAACGTCGCGGTCGCCGCCGCCCGTCTGGGAGCCGACGCCGCCTTTATCGGCAAGGTCGGCGACGATTATTACGGCGGCTTTCTGCGCCAAACGCTGACCGAAAACAAGGTCGACGTGTCGGGTATGCTGACCGACAAAAGCGCGCCCACAACGCTCGCGGTCGTGTCGGTTTCGGAAACGGGCGAGCGCAGCTTCTCCTTCTATCGCAGGAACTGCGCCGACACTCTGCTCGAGAGCGGTGAGATCAGCGAGGATCTGCTCGGCAGCACTCATTTTTTGCACTTCGGCTCGGTCAGCCTGACCGACAATCCCGCGCGCTCGGCAACTCTCTTCGCCGCAAAGAAGGCGAAGGAGCTCGGCGCTACCGTGACCTACGATCCCAACTACCGCGCCAACCTCTGGAGCGGCGAGGCAGTAGCAGTCGAGCAGATGAAGTCCGTGCTCGATTTTGTTGACATCCTTAAAATCTCCGACGAGGAGCTCCCGCTTCTCACGGGCACCGACGACCCCGATGAGGGCACCCGGCAGCTCTTTGAAAAATACAATATTCCGCTGATCCTCCTCACCCTCGGCCCCGACGGAGCATACTATCGCCGCGGAGAAGAAACGGGCAGAGCTGACGGATTTGCCGTAAAGGTCGCCGACACCAACGGCGCGGGCGACACCTTCTTCGGCGCATTTCTGAGCCGTATGGCGGTGCTCGGAGTATACCGCCCCGAAAATCTCAGTGCCGAACAGCTTTATGAGAGCGTAAGAACGGCGAATCTTGCCGCTTCGCTCACTACCTCGCGCCACGGCGCGATCCCCGCAATGCCCAACCTGGATGAGCTTGAGAAAAAACTCGCGGAGGTGAAATAATATGGCCAAAACTCAAAACGAGCTTGAAACCCGTCTGGGCAAGCGAATAGACGAGCTGAAATGGCTGTATTATGAGCTTTATCACGGCGACAGCCAAGGCTTTGACTACCTGCGCGGACTGATTGACGAATACTATGAAAACCGAAGCGAAAGCCTTAAGGAGCTCGACCGCGAACGCGAGCAAAATCCCGACTGGTACCGCGGAAACGACATCGTGGGTATGATGCTCTATGTCGACAACTTTGCGGACAACCTTCAGGGCGTGATCAAAAAGCTCGACTACTTCACCGAAAGCGGCGTCAACTACGTTCACCTTATGCCGCTGCTGCAGAGCCCCAAGGAGCACAGCGACGGCGGCTACGCGGTTTCCGATTTCCGCCGGGTCCAGCCTGAGCTTGGCACAATGGACGACCTTAGAGAGCTCACCGACAAGTGCCACAAGCGCGGAATAAGCTGCTGCCTTGACTTTGTAATGAACCACACGAGCGACGAGCACGAGTGGGCAAAGGCCGCGCGCGAGGGCGACGCTCAGGCGCGCGGAAGATACTTTTTCTTCAACAATTGGGATATTCCCAACGAATACGAAAAGACAGTTCCGCAGGTGTTCCCGACCACCGCTCCGGGCAACTTCACAACGCTCGGCAGCGGCGACATCGTTATGACCACCTTCTATCCCTATCAATGGGACCTCGACTACTCGAACCCTATGGTTTTCAACGATATGACGGCAAATATGCTGTATCTTGCCAACGCGGGAATCGACGTTATCCGCCTAGACGCGGTACCCTATATATGGAAAGAGCTCGGCACCCAGTGCCGCAATCTTCCGCAGGTCCACACCATCGTCAGGATGATGAGGATGATCTGCGAGATCGTATGCCCGTCCGTGCTCCTGCTCGGCGAGGTAGTTATGGAGCCGTCAAAAATCGCGCCGTACTTCGGAACCGTTGAAAAACCCGAGTGCGCGATGCTCTATAACGTAACAACGATGGCGAGCACCTGGAACACCGTGGCAACGCGCGACGTAAGACTTATTGAGCGCCAGTTCAACGAGCTTGCGCGGCTGCCGAAAAACTACGTATTTCTCAACTACCTGCGCTGCCACGACGACATCGGCTGGGGACTTGACTACGACTGGCTCGCCGGGCACGGTATGCAGCAGGCTCCGCACAAAAAATTCCTCAACGACTACTTTACGGGAAAATTCGAGGGCAGCGTGTCGCGCGGAGAGCTTTACAACGACGATCCCGTTTTGCAGGACGCAAGGCTGTGCGGCACCACCGCGAGCCTCTGCGGAATCGAGGCGGCGCTATGGGACAAGGATAAAAAAGCTCTTGACCTTGCGATCGACGCCGATATTATGCTCCACGCTTTTATGTTCACCCAGAGCGGAATCCCCGTTATCTACAGCGGCGACGAGGTAGGTCAGCTCAACGACTATATGTACCACGCCGACATCAACAAGAAATTTGACAGCCGCTACCTGCACCGCGGAAAATTTGACTGGAAGCTCGCCGACGAGCGCAAAAAGCCGAACAGCTATCAGGGCAAAATATTCAGGGCGCTCAGAAAGCTCGAAACCGTCCGCGCGGAAAACGATGTCTTTGTATCACAGGCAAACTTCTATCCGATCGTTACGGGCTCAAATAACGTGCTGGGGATTTTCCGCGAGTACGAGGGCGAAAGACTTGTGGCTCTGTTCAATTTCAGCGAGCACCCTCAAAAGGTTCCCTTTGATATTGAGCAGGACTACACCGACCTGTTCACGGGAGAAAAACGCGCGGAGAAGGACATTGAACTAAAGCCCTACGGCTTCCTTTGGGCGCTTGTAAAATAAAGATTTGTAAACCGATGGGGTTATTTTATGAAGATAAGCGAAATAGCCAAGCTCGCGGGAGTATCTCCTGCGGCGGTCAGCCGTTACATAAACGGCGGCAGCCTGAGCGAGGAAAAACGTGAAATAATCAAAAAAGTAATTGAAGAAACGGGCTATGTGCCCAATTTGACCGCGCGCTCGCTCCGTCAGCAGCGCTCCGACAGTATCGGCGTCATTGTTCCCAAGTTCAACTCCGACTCCGTAAGCAATCTGATCGAGGGCGTTTCGACGGTGCTCAACAAGGCGGGATATATGGCGATTTTCGGCAATGCCGAAAACGACGAAAAGCGCGAGGTCGAGTATATGCGTCTTATGCAGGAGGCGAACATCGCGGGAATCCTTCTTATGGGAACCGTAATTACGCCCAAGCATATCGGCATTTTCCGCAACAGCAAAATCCCTGTTGTCGTATGCGGTCAGAACCATCCCGCCGTTACCTGCGTTTACCACGACGACAAAGGAGCCGCGGCTGAAATCACGCGGTACATCATAAACAAGGGGCGCAGAAAGCTCGCCTTTGTGGGCGCGGTCGAAACCGACGTCAGCGTAGGCGTCAACCGCAGACTCGGAGTTGAGGAGGCAATGCGCGAAGCGGGGCTTGATCCCGAGACGCTTGTCCGCACCCAGGTGTTCTTTACCGGCGAGGACGGCTACAAAGGAATGAAAGAAATTCTCGACGGCGGCTTTACTCCCGACGGCGTTATCTGCGCTACCGACACGATCGCTGTCGGAGCGATAAAGGCGCTGAAGGAGCGCGGTCTGTCTATCCCCGGGGACGTGAGCGTCGGCGGAATAGGCGGAAGTATGGCGGGAACGATCATTACTCCCGCGCTGACAACGGTTCAGCTTTTCCACCGCGAAAGCGGCGAGCGCGGAACCCGTCTTTTGCTCACGTTGATTGAACAGCAGCGCGAACATCCCGAAGAAAAGCTGCCTATTACGCAGACTATGTTCGGATATTCCCTTATTGAAAGAGATTCTGTTTAGTACGGAAAGGAGAGATCCCATTGAAGGGTAAGCTGTTATTTCTCGATATTGACGGCACGCTGACCGAGCCGGGCCGAAACATTCCGCCCGCTTCGGCGCTTGAACCCATAAAAAAAGCTCAGCAGAACGGCCACAAGGTATTTTTGTGTACAGGCCGTAATCTTGCGATGCTCAAGCCGCTTTTGGCTTATGATTTTGACGGGTACGTGGCAAGCGCCGGCGGCTATGTGGTCTGCGGCGGCGAGGTGGTTTTTGACCGCCCGATGAAACCCGAGGTCTTTGAGCTCGCGATGGACTGCTTTGCGCGCAACCGCGTTTTCCGCACGGTTGAATGTCTTGGCGGAACCTACGGTGACAGCGGTCTGGAGGACTTGCTCGAGGGTGCGGACGAGTTCTCGAACAGCGAGCTGCTGCGCTTCCGACGCCAGCTCAGCGAAACTCTCGACATCCGCCCGATGAGCGAATACGACGGCGCGCCTGTGTATAAAATCGTATTTATGTGCACCGACAAAAAACAGCTCGACGAGCCTATGGAGCTGCTTAAGGATCACTTTGTGTTCTGCGTGCAGAACCTTGAGGCGGTAGGCTGCCTGAACGGCGAGATCTTCGGGTTGGATTTCAACAAGGGCATCGGCATTCACAGGCTTTGCGAGTATCTCGGAAAGGATGTTTCCGATGCGATCGGCTTCGGTGACAGTATGAACGACAAGGAAATGTTTGAAGCCGTGGGCTACAGCGTATGTATGGAAAACGGTCATCCCGAAATGAAGGCGATGGCGGACTATGTGTGTCCCGCCGTAAGTGACGACGGACTTTACAAGGCGTTTGAGCACCTCGGACTGATTTGAAAACCGTCTTTACAATATTATACACAAAACGAAAACGGTTGCGCGTTTGTGCAATCGTTTTCATTTATTCGGGCTGTTTCTGCTGTTCGGAGAGGTTTAACGGAAATACGGTAGCAAGCAAGAGATTGTCTGCTTTTTAACGAGCTTTGGTTAAAGTGAATAAATATTTTTATAATGTTTGTGGTTATTGTCAATTTATAACCAAGAAGAAAAGCGTTAAAATAATATTGTAATCGATTTCAAGAAACGTTCATTTTCTTGATTTAAAAATTTAACAAAGGAGTGTATTTATGGATTATCGGAAATGTGCACAGGAAATCTATGATCTCGTCGGCAAACGGGAAAATCTGGTTTCCGCAGCCCATTGCGCTACAAGACTCCGTCTTGTAACCAACGACAACAGCAAGGTAAACATCAAGAAGCTTGAGGACGTCGACGGCGTCAAGGGCGTATTCAGCTCGAACGGACAGCTTCAGATCATCATCGGCACAGGTACCGTCAACAAGGTTTATGACGAGTTCCTGGCGATCAGCGGTATGACAGCCGCCACAAAGGCCGACGTAAAAGCGGCGGCCGCTGCAAAACAGCCTTTGAAAAGCTCGCCTTTGTGACCTGAGTCAACGCGATTATAAAGCCTTCGGGCGCGAGCGGCACGAACCTCGGCGCGACATACAAGAATACGCCGAGCGCCACAAACACCGTGCTGACGAGCATAACGGCAAACTTCACCGCGAAGTTGTCGGGCACGCAGACAGGCGCCATCAGCTTGCCGCAGACGGTAAGAAACGCTCCGAAAAGTATTCCGATCGGAAGCTGCAGCAGGTTTATAGGCTTGAAACGCCTTCGGAGTATCAGGACTTGCAGCAGCACCATA
Organism: uncultured Eubacteriales bacterium; assembly: GCA_900317875.1. Classification (GTDB taxonomy): domain Bacteria; phylum Bacillota; class Clostridia; order Oscillospirales; family Acutalibacteraceae; genus Ruminococcoides. The sequence goes on along the minus strand of ONIJ01000070.1, from coordinate 9,138 downwards.
AACACAGAAAAAATCATTGTGGCAATTCCGAGATCCATTCCCCAAACCACAGTCATCGTGTACGGAATTGAGCTTATCGGCGTAACGCCCAAATCCGACTTTACGGATATTACAACGCCCAGCGTCATAACAATCAAGCCGCCGAAATAGAACAGCAGCTTCACTGCGAACTTGGTTTTCATTGGTCATTCACCTTCATATTTTCTGTCATTTTTTGAGTCAGTTCAACCCAGAGCGCAAGCTGAGCCGGGTCGATACCATCCGTTATCCGCGCCTCGAGCTCTTCCATATCGCGGTAGACGTCCTTTTTGTACTCCTCCGCCTTTTCGGTCAGCACAAGCTCCTTGTACCTTCCGTCATACTTGCTCGGCACGCGCCTGATAAGCCCCGATTTTTCGAGCGAAGCGATCACCTGAGTCGCGGTCGAAGCGCGGAGACCGAACACCGCCTCGATGTTTTTCTGATACACTGTTTTGCCCCTGTTTTCAAACAGGAAGTGAATAATCTTGCCCTCGGTCCCGCTGTAGCCTTTGCCCTTTGCGAGCCTGTCGATCAGCCGCCGCTGCGAGTTGGCGAGCTGGCTGATGTACTTGTAAATCATATCCTTCACCCTGCGTTATTATATTAGTTAGTTTCCTAACTATTGTATGTTAGCACTTTATTTCCGTTCTGTCAATACCTTCACGCGCAAAAAGGAAGCGCCCCTCCAAAAGCGGAGAGGCGTTTCCTTTCGATATTTTGAAAACGGTTTTACATTTCGGTAACGATTTCGTTCACGGTTTTTCCCGGAGGGATCATAGGAAGAACGTTCACATCGGGGCTGATGCAGCAGTCGATCACGACGGTTGTGTTCATTTCGAGCGCCTTTTTGATCGCGGGCTCGATCTCCTCGCTCTTTGTGACTCTCATTCCCTCAACTCCGAAGGCGTTCGCAAGCTTTACAAAATCGGTCGCGCGGTGCGGATCGGTCTGAGAAAAGCGGCTGCCGTAGAAAAGCTTCTGCCACTGGCGAACCATTCCGAGAACGGTGTTGTTCATAATGAGCACGATAACGGGCAGGTCGTAAGACTTCATCGTTACGAGCTCGTTGAGGTTCATATGGAAGCTGCCGTCGCCCGTAAAGAGGAACACTCGCTTGTCGGGATGAGAAACCTGAGCGCCGATCGCAGCGCCCATACCGAAGCCCATAGTGCCCATTCCGCCCGAGGTGAGCAGGGTTTTCTCGTTCTCGATTTTTGCGTACTGAGCTACCCACATCTGGTGCTGTCCGACATCGGTTGCGATGATGTCGTCGTCGTGTTTGAGCTTGTTGACCGCCTCGATGAACTCCTCGGGGAAGGGATAGTCCGAATATGGCTTTGTGGCGCTGTCGAAACGGTGCTTCCACTCGTCGATTTTAGCGAGCCACACATTGTGCTCCTGCTGCTCCATTCCGCACAGAAGCGCCTTTAAAATGAGCTTTGCGTCGCCGAGGACATACTCGTCCACCTTGACGTTCTTGTTGATTTCAGCCTTGTCGATTTCGAGCTGGACGATTTTCGCCTGCTCGCCGAACTTTTCGCGGTCGCCCGCAACGCGGTCGGAGAAACGCGCGCCTACGGCGATGATCAGATCGCACGCTGCGGTGATCATACCTGTTTCATATCCGCCGTGCATACCGATATTTCCGATGCAGAGCGGATGACTCGCGGGCAGACAGCCCAAGCCCATAAGCGAACAGCAGACGGGAGCGTCGATGAGCTCCGCGAACTGTCTGAATTCCTCGCAGGCGTCGGCGCTGATGATTCCGCCGCCTGCGTAAATCATCGGGCGTCTTGACTTGCGGATGAGCGCCTGAACGCGGGCGATGCTGTCGGGATTGCCGATTTCGTCGCGCTGAGGCTGCTCGGGAACGATCGCCTCGAAGTCGGTGACTGTGGCGGTAATATCCTTGGGCACATCCACGAGCACGGGGCCTTTTCTGCCGTCGTTGGCGAGCTTGAACGCCTTGCGGATCGTGGGAGCCAGATCCTCAACCTTTTTAACAAGGAAGCTGCCCTTGGTGATGGGCTTTACTATATTAACGATGTCGACCTCCTGGAAGCTGTCGCGTCCGAGCTGGTCGGTGTTAACGTTGCCTGTGATAGCAACGATGGGGATACTGTCGATATTAGCGGTAGCGATACCCGTGACAATGTTTGTAGCTCCGGGACCTGAGGTCGTTATGACAACGCCGGTTTTGCCCGTTGAGCGCGCGTAGCCGTCCGCCGCGTGCGAAGCGCCCTGCTCGTGAGCGGTGAGAACGTGTTTTATTCTGTCGCGGTATTTGTAGAGCGCGTCATATGTATTGAGCGCGGCGCCGCCCGGATAACCGAACACAGTATCAACGCCCTGCTCAAGCAGACATTCGCAAATGATATCCGCACCTGTTAACTTCATATCTATACCCCTTTGAGTTTATTTCAAATTACGCTTAAATTATATTTTACCGCATTAAAGCGACGTTGTCAATATTCTGAGGTAAATCTGTCGATGGCAAAGGTTGTCTTTTTTGCCGCTGTCTGGCAGAACTTGACAAAATCCACGCCCTTGTTCTCGTCGAGGTCGTCGGAAATAGCGCGGAGCACCGCATAGGGCACCTTGCAGCAGAAGCAGACGTGCCCGATCGACGCGCCCTCCATTTCGCAGGCGATCGCTCCGAAGCGGTCGTTGAGCAGCAGGCGCTTGCGGCGGTCGGCAACGAACACGTCGCCGCTCGCGATGATTCCGCGCACAACCCTTGTATCCTCAAGCTCCGAGCACACCTTTTCGAGCAGGCGCGAAGCGTCCTTGTCGCACTCAAAAAAGACCGTCTTTCCGCCGGGATAAGGCACCTCGCCCTGCTTGTAGCCGAGCGCGGTGATGTTCATATCGTGCTCGACAGCCTTGCTGCCGACAACTATGTCGCCTATGCTGACGAGCGGAGAAACGGCGCCCGCGACTCCGCTGTTGATCACAAGGTCGGGCTTGAAATCGTTGATAAGCGTTGCGGCGCACATCGCCGCGTTGACCTTGCCTTCGCCGCAGACCACCACCACAACGTCCTTGCCGTTGAGCGTGCCGCGCGTGAATTTCATTGAATACTTTTCGTAGGTTTCGCTGTTTTCGCAGAGGGCGATAATGCCGTCCGCCTCAAGCTGCATTGCACAAATAATTCCGATCATAATTAACCCTCCGTCTGATACATTATTATCGCCATCGCCGCGAGCGGAGCCGTTTCGGCGCGCAGGATACGCTTTCCGAGCGTTGCCGCTCTGCCGCCTTTTTTCAGCACCGTTTCGACCTCAGACGGCTCAAAGCCGCCCTCGCTGCCGATGAAAATTCCGATTGTCCCGGGCTTGCCCTTTATTATATCCTTTACCGAGTCGCCGCCCATTTCGTAGAAAAAGACGGTCTGCTCGTTTGCCCTCGTCAGCTCTGCCGCCTGTGCGAAGCTGACGCACTCCGCTACCTGAGGGATTATTCCCCTGCGGCTCTGCATTGCCGCCTGCAGCGCGATTTTCTGCCAGCGCGCGCGCTTTTTCTGCAGGGACTTTTCATCCGGACGCGACACACACCGCGCGGAAATCATCGGCACGATTTTGCCGACGCCCAGCTCAACGCATTTTTGGACGATGTAATCCATTTTGTCGCCCTTTGGAAGCGCCTGATAGAGCGTGACGAACACGTCCGGCTCGTTTTCGCACTTTTTTCTTCCGACGACCTTAAGCAGGTTGTTTTCAATCACCCTGCAATCGCACTGTCCGCCGCTCGGCGTTACGACCGTAACCTCCTCGCCCGCTCGCAGGCGCAGCACTTTGGCGTGCTTTTCGTTCTCGCCGCTGAGAACATAGCTGTCGCCCGTTATCTCCGTTTCGCTGAAAAACCAAGCCATAAAAACACTCCTTAAATCCATTATCAAAAAAATTAACAATTGAAATATGAACCATTCAATGATACAATAAAACCAGAGGTGATAGGTATGGTAACTTTAACCGATATTGACATCATTCAACTGCTCAGAAAAAACAATCTCAACCAGGACACGCTTCAGGACGTAGTAGTCGCTAAGCTCAGAGAACGCGGGCTCAAGGTCGCCACCGCCGAAAGCTGCACGGGCGGACTGATAAGCGAGCGCATTACCCGCGTCAGCGGCTCGAGCGAGGTGTTTGACTGCGGAATCTGCTCCTACGCAAACGAAATAAAAACAAAGGTGCTCGGCGTGAGCGAGGAAACGCTGTCTATCCTCGGCGCGGTATCCGCCGAAACCGCCATTCAGATGGCGGAAGGCGTTCAAAGGCTTTCAAACGCCGACATCGCCGTGAGCACAACAGGAATCGCAGGTCCGACGGGAGGAACCGCCGAAAAGCCGGTCGGTCTGGTGTTTCTCGGGGTATGCACCAAGGACAAGGATTACGCCATAAGGCTGAACCTCGGAGGCGTAAATATGCAGAACCCGCGGTCTTATATCCGCAAGCTTGCCTCGGACGCTGCGCTGTTTACGGTGCTGTCCGAAAGCCGCTTATTCTGATTGAAATTTCATTTCACGAAACTCAGTGGGAGTCCTTCCGCTGAGTTTTTTAAATACCCGCGAAAAATACATCTGATCCGAAAAGCCGGAGGAATATGCAACTTCCTTGATCGGGAGCTTGGCGTTGGCAAGCAGAGCCTCAGCCGTTGAAACTCTGCGGCGCGTGATGTAGTCGATCACCGAAACGCCCATCTCATCCTTGAACAACCGATAGAGGTGGCTGCGGTCGATTTTAATATGCTCCACGACGTCCTTAACTCCGAAGCCCTGAGTGGTATAGTTGCTGTCGATATACTTGCACGCTCTGTAGACATAGCCCTGAGTCTCAACGGTTTTGCTGGGATACCTCTCGATATAGTAGGAAAGCAGCACCATAATCCTGCCGCCGGTCCGGTAAAGCAGGTAGGTTTCGCCCGTATTGTCGGGCATTTCAAACATCTTCTCAAGCCCTTCCTTACCGAAATTTTTCAAAACGGGCTCGCTTCTCGTAAAGGCGACTCTGCTCAGCAGCGCCGCGGATTCCAACCCCATAAACTCCAGCCAGACATATTTCATATCGCCTTTATGGACAATTTCGAACACAAATATCGGAAAAACAAGAAAAGAATCACCCTTCTCTACCTCAAAACACTTTCCGTCTATAAACACCTGTCCATTTCCCGAATAAACATAAAACAATTTATATGACTCCGGAAGTGTCTCCTGTAACACAATTTCAGGACCTTTTCCGTTATCTCCGCTTACTCTGTAACGGAAGTCAACTCGATTTTTCATATATGATTTCATATTGCCCTCACATCATTTGTCCATACAAAACAAACATAATTATATAGCATTAACATTTTTTTGCGTATATACTATTATTATACTACAACATTTGTTGTTTTTTTTCAATACCGCAAGGAGAAAAAAGAATGGACTTTCAATACGACGTGATAAATTATGACAAATACATACCCGCGACAATAATATACCTGAATCTTTCAACCGACACACACAAAACCGAACTTCAGTGGCACCGCGAACCGGAGGTGGTTTACGTTACGGAAGGAACCGCCGAATGCAGCTGCAACGGAGATACGGTCATCATCAATCAGGGAGATTTTATTCTTTTCAACAGCGAGGATGTTCACCTGGTTCGCTCCGCCGACAAGAACAGCTGCAAGCTGATGTGCATCAACTTTTCATTTGAGTATGTCAGGATGTTCTGCAAATCAATTGAAAGTATGTTTTTTGACACATCCGACGAAGCCACCTACTCTGAAATCGTATCGGTTTTGAAGGAGCTTTCCGAAATCACCTCTGACAGCGACTACTCGACCCTGCTGAAAATCTCGCTGGTCAACAGACTCTACTACCTTGTCCTCAACCGCTGCTCAAGATTCAAAAGAACCGGAGGCATTACTCAAAGCTCAAAAAAGGACTTCTCCTATGCAAAAACCGCCATTGCGTATATCAACGAGAATTTCCGCCGCGAGATCCCGCTCGACGAAATTTCGAACGTCGTCAGCCTTTCGCCCTCATATTTTTCAAAGTACTTCAAAAACGTGACCGGTGTCAGCTTTTCCGAATATCTTGCAAATCTGCGCCTTGAAAACGCGATCAACGATATGCTCGGACACAACACCACGGTGTCGGCGGCTGCCTTTGAAAACGGCTTTGCAAACGTAAAATCATTCATCACACAATGCAAGAAGGTCTATGGCTGCACACCCGCTCAATACAAGAAGAAGCTTCTCTCAAAAAAATAATCTTTTCCCAAGCACAAAACTGCAGGACTCTGAAAAAGAGTCCTGCAGTTTTCATTTTATTGCTTTCCAAACAGTATTTCAATCATCTTATAAACGTCGCCGTCCATTATTGTATATGTGCTGCGAAGCTCGCCGTCGATGTCGGGCGATATGCTCTGATGGATGTAAAGGCTGTCAATGCCGAAATCCGCCGCACCGCCTATATCGGAACGGAAGTCGTTGCCGACCATGATCGACTCGTCTTTTTTCAATCCGTAGCGGTCAAAGAGGATCTCAAAATAATGAGCGTCGGGCTTAGAGCACTCCTCGTCCGAGCTTATGCAAATACCGTCAAAATACGGTGTAAGCCCGAGCATATTCAGCTCGTTTTCCGTGAAGGTGCGCTGAGCGTTCGAAAGCAAATAGATTCTGCCGCCGTTTTGCTTTATTGTGTCAAGCAGCTCCGTAACGCCGTCGTAGAGTTTGATATATTTTGTTGAGAAGCAGCGGAAAACCTCGCAAACCTCCAACACTGTCGACTTTTTGGGCTTTACGCCTTTTTGGGTGAACAGTGCGCGAAAAACCTTCTCGATTTTAATATCGATTACGGTGTATTCGGGATGACGACGGCGAACCGCCCTTTTTTCCTTGTCAACCAGCCTGCCGTAAGCCTGTCCAAGCTCTTTGTATGAATACTGAGCTCCGTAGTAGCCGTAAAGAATGGCCATCTTTTTCCAGAGTTGAGCGCTCCACTCGTTGGTGTTGATATCTATCAGTGTTCCATAGAGGTCAAAAATATAATTTTTGTATTTCATATTATCCCCGCCTTATTCTTGATACGTTTATTGTAACAATTTACAGCCTGATTTGCAATAGTTTTCAAAATATGCTACACTATTTTTGAGGTGGTTACTGTGACCAAAAAGCAAATCGCCCTCGCTGCGGTCGAGGCGCTGAAAAAAGAATATCCCGACGCGAAGTGCTCGCTCACCTACAGCACTCCGCTTCAGCTTCTTATTGCCACGCGGCTCTCCGCTCAGTGCACCGACGCCCGCGTGAACCTCGTTACTCCCGCGCTGTTTGAGCGTTTCCGGGGAGTTGACGACTTTGCCGAGGCAAGCTATGACGAGGTAGCGGAGTACATCAAAAGCTGCGGACTCTACAAAACAAAATCAAAGGACATCGTTGAGATGTGCATAAAGCTCCGCAACGATTTCGGCGGAGAGGTGCCCGACACCATCGAAAAGCTGACAACCCTTCCGGGAGTCGGAAGAAAAACCGCAAACCTCATCTGCGGAGATGTATTCGGCAAACCGGCGGTTGTGGTTGATACGCATTGCATTCGGATCACTGCAAGGCTCGGGCTCCATAAGCAGACCGACCAGAAAAAAATCGAAACCGAACTGAAAAAGCTGCTCCCTCCCGGGGAAAGCAATGATTTTTGTCACCGGCTTGTGCTTCACGGCAGAGCCGTCTGCACCGCGCGCTCTGCAAAGTGCAGGGAATGCTGTATGAAAGAATTTTGCCGCACAGGCATAAAGGAGCTGAAAAATGAAAATTAAGCTCGTAGCACTCGACCTCGACGGGACCGCGCTGCGCTCCGACAACACGCTTTCAGCCGCCGTCGCGCAGTCAATAGAACGCACGGCAGAACGAGGAATTGAAATCGTCGCCGCAAGCGGCAGACCTTATTGCTCAATGCCTCAGAGCGTTCTCGATTTAAAGGGAGTAAATTATGTAATCTCATCAAACGGCGCCGCGATCCACGACTCGACAGGCAAAAGAATTCAGGAAACGCCGATGCTCGAATCCGAAATAATCAAGCTGCTCGACCTAACAAAAGAATATGACTTGGTTTGGGAGGCGTTCATCGACGGCGCGACCTTCACCGACAACCGATATTTGAAAGATCCGATGAAATACGGCTGCACTGAAGCATATATCAGCTATGTTCAGAACTCGCGAGGTGGTCTTGACGATATGAGAGGATATATATACGAAAACCGACGGATACTCGACAGCGTAGAATACGTCTGCGTAGAACGAGAATTAAGAGAGATGGTGCGAGCTGTTCTGGAAGAAAATCTCAAAGAGACCTATATCACCTCGTCCTCCGAAAATTTTGTCGAGTTTATGCACAAGAACGCAACCAAAAGCAACGCCGTAAAATGGCTTTGCAATCATCTGAATATTCCGCTCGCGCAGACAGCCGCCTGCGGCAACGCCGACAATGACGCGGATATGATCGCCTGTGCAGGCATAAAAGCCGCAGTAGGCAACGCAAGTAAAAGCTGTATGGCTGCTGCAAATATTATACTTCCGCCAAACGACAGCGACGGAGTGGTCGAGCTTCTAAACAAAATATAAAAATTCAGGCGGAAAGCTGCAACGCTCTCCGCCCAAATATTGCAATCAGAAATAATTCTCCTCGAAAGCGTCCTCCTCGTAGGTTTCGGGAGCGGCGGGAACAACGCCCGTCATCTCGGTTGCCGAAACGATTTCGGGATCGAGCTGCATTTCCTCGTGCTCGTAATTTACGGTGCCGTTGTATCTCTTGCTTTTCTTCTGCGGATTATTTTGTTTGCGTTTCTTCATAGAAAACACTCCTTTCGAGAGTATTGTTACCCGAAAGGAGCGTTTTATTTTTTTATTACAAAATAAAAAAGCGCCGAAAATCGACGCTTCAAGTACCTTCAAAACTGAATAAAGGAAGCAGAGGAGAAAGTATCAATACTGCTGACCAAAGAAGTGAAGGACTTAGTTTGCATCCTGCCTTCGTTGTATGGTCAAGCCCTCGACCTATTAGTACTGCCAAGCTGAACATGTCACCATGCTTACACACGCAGCCTATCAACCTCGTAGTCTTCAAGGGGTCTTACT
>ONIJ01000096.1 GCA_900317875.1 uncultured Eubacteriales bacterium | reverse complement strand
ATGCCGAGGCGCTGTCTCATACCGAGAGAGAATGATCCGGCGTGCTTATTCTTTACGTTTTCAAGGCCTACAAGCTCAAGAAGCTCGTCAATGTATCCCTTCCTGTTGTCGCAGCCCATGGCGATGGCCTTGATTTTCAGGTTTTTGAATGCGGAAAGATTAGGATAAATGCCGGGATGTTCGATCAGAACGCCTACGTTGCGCATTTCCTTTAATGCATCCTTTCCGTTTTTTCCGAACATCGAGAACGAGCCTTTTGTCGGTGTCGACAATCCGCTGAGCATTCTCATGACGGTTGTTTTGCCCGCGCCGTTTCGGCCGATCAAGCCGTAAACCGCACCCGGGCGAATATGGATGTTAATATCTTTTGCGGCAGCCTTTTCGCCATACATTTTTGTAAGGCCGTCGGTAGTCATAATATAATCCATATCTTTTCCTCCTTATAAAAAATTGGGTGTACAAAATACCGCTTTTATATTATATCACATTCTTTTACAAATGTCACTCACTTTAGCGGTGATTTTTTATTTTTTTACCTATTTTTTTGAGCTGAGGTGAGTGACTGGTCGATTTCAGCGAAACCGCCATTGAGTTTACCGACGCTGTATCCCTCGAATAAAAACAGGCGGAGATTTCGGCTTTTTCAGATCATAGGCACGGTTCCGTACCGGCTTCCGCCGGTCGATTGCGGCGTCAAAGACCTCGTCAGGGTTTAACCGGCAGAAAACATCTGCGCCGGCGGTATGAAAAAAGAATCCCGCACCGATCCAAAAGGTCGGGATACTGCTGCAATAGGAAAACAGCGCTTCACCATAGCTCATTCGGGTATTTCAAATTCCATTCCTTCCTCAGCCGCGTCATAATATCCATAACGTCCTTGGTGCGGCTGAGCATCATCAGAGAATCATCGCCTGTTCGGACGGCTTCCTCCATATCCGTCATTTCATAGAAAAGGGCGTTTGCGCTGTCGCCGACGGCAAGCTCCCGGCGTTCACCGCTCTCTGCGTCTGTGATCACCGCCCTGTCAGCGCGGGGAAATTCCATAATTTCGATGTAGCCCTTCTCACAGCTTATCATCGCGCGCTTAGGCTGTTTGGAATGCATCGAGAGCGCCACCGCCGCCATTTCGCCCGAATCGTTTTTCAGGATAATTGCCGACTGCTCGTCGGAGCCTGTCGGCGAGGGCCTCCACCGGCTGAGTATTTCTGCGGGCGTTTCGCTCATAAAGCCGAGCACGACGCTCAGCGCATATACTCCGATATCAAGCAGCGCTCCGCCCGCAAGCTGCATATTGAAAAATCGGTTGTTCATATCGTATTCTTTAAAGCTGCCGAAGTTGACCGTAATGATCTGCACCCGTCCCAATTCGCCGCCGGCGATGCGCCGCAGCGCCTTGTAAAGGGGCATATGCCAGATAGTCATCGCCTCGCCCAGTATGAGCCCTTTCTTCTTTGCGAGCGCGGTCAATTCGTTGAGCTCGCGTGAATTGAGGGTGATCGACTTTTCGGCAAGAACGTGCTTGCCGTTTTCCAGAGCCCTCTTAATAAAGCCGTAATGCGTGTTGTGCGGGGTGGTGATGTAGATGATGTCCGAATCTGCGTCGTCAAACATCTCGTCAATGCTGTCATACACCTTTTCGACGCTGTATTTTTCGGCAAACGCCACCGCCTTTTCGTGAGTGCGGTTTCCGACGGCATAGAGCTTTTTGCCCATCTTCTGCAAAGCCCGTGCCATTTCATTCGCGATTACGCCCGTGCCCAGCACCGCCCACCGCAGGTTCCGACTGTCCAAACATAGCCCTCCTTTTTGCCGCTTTGATCTGATCCCGCAAAAATGCAGGGATAACGCTGCAGCTATGATACCATCATATCATATGCGCGCCAAAATGCAAGTGGTTTCGGCGACAACCGTAAAAGAATGCTGTGCGGGCTTTGACAGCTCGGAAACCTGTTGTCCTGCCGCCGTTTGCCGGGTAATTAAAAACGGTAAATATGCAGGAATATTCCGTCAAATCCACGGCAGGGTTTTTTAAATCGTTTGCCGGCATACGGTTTTGTTTGGTTTATAATGAAAAAGTGCTTTTGTGCCTTTTCGGAAAAATCGGAGCAGGCTTTTTGGGGATGCTGAAAAAGGACTATTTGTCAACTGTTGTTCTCGGAGTGCGGAAAAACATAGTTGCTTATTGATAATTTGGAAGTATCATTTTTCACAAAAGGAAATAAAAGCAAAAAAATACCGCATTGTATTTCTTTTTTGGCAATATAACAAGGT
>ONIJ01000087.1 GCA_900317875.1 uncultured Eubacteriales bacterium | reverse complement strand
TTAATTACCTTTTGCTCTTTGGAGGAAGGAAGATGAATTATAAATACGAGGCTGTGGTGATCGGCGCAGGTCCCGCGGGAGCGGCGTGCGGAATAACTCTGCAGCAAAAAGGGGTAAAGCACTGTCTTGTAGATAAGTCGGTTTTCCCGCGCTCAAAGACCTGCGCGGGCCTTGTCACCGGAAAAACCTTCAGGCTCATCCGCTCGCTGTTCGGAGATGATTACAGCGACAGCCTTTTCTGCGCCGTTTCTTCGAGCGTAAGGCTGTTTGACAGGACAAAGCTTTTGGTCGACGCCCCGATAACCAAGTCTGTCAGGCTCGTCAACCGCGGCGAGTTCGACAACGCTCTGGTTGAAAGGTACCGCGCTCTCGGCGGCGAGCTGCGCGAGGGCGAGCGCGGGCTGAAAATTGATTACGAAAACAACCGCGTCATCCTTTCAAACGGCGACGAGCTCAGCTACAACACCCTGATTTTCGCCGACGGCGCCTTGAGTATGTCGCACAAGCTGCTCGACGTTCCGCGCGACAGGCTCGCGTTCGGAATCGAGGCGTATGTTCCCTCGTCAAAGCTCAGCACCGACAGCGTCGACCTCTGTTTCGGCTATCTCGAAACGGGCTATGTCTGGATTTTTCCTCACGGCGACACCGTCTGCGTGGGCGTTGCCGACCGCTTCACCAGGGGAGAGGACTATCGCGCGATACTTTCCGAGGTGCTCTCGGACGCGGGCGTTGAACCGACCGAGGCAAAATTCATCGGCGCGTTTCTGCCCTACGGCTATCTTATCCCGCAGAAAAAGCTCCCTCAGAACGTGCTGCTTACGGGCGACGCCGGAGGCTTTACCGATCCGATTTCGGGCGAGGGACTGTATATGGCGCTGCAAACCGGCATTTACGCGGGCGAAGCAGTTTCGGAAAAATCCCCGAAGGCAAAGTATCTCGGCAGCGTAAAGCCGCTCGAACAGATCGTAAAGGACGGCAGCAAAGTGCAGAAGCTCTTTTACACTCCCGCAATCCACGAGAAGCTGCTCGGCAGGATAAATGGCAACAAAAAGGCGGTCACCTTCTATTTTGACAACCAGGTGGAGGAGTACAAATACACCTATCGCCAGACAGCAAAGCTGTACCGCGGCTACAAAAAAAGCCGCGGCGGCTGAAATATTGATGATAAGGCGGCAAGGCTTTAGGCTGAGCCGCTTTTATTTATTTTCTATAAAATTCTCGCTTTATCGTTGCGTTTATTATTTATATGTGTTATTATTGATATATTCAAGAGTGTTACTATAGTTCTAAACCCGGCTTTCGCTGCATAGGCAGAGAGCTGATATTGAAAAGGAAAGTGCTTTTGCGTATTAGGAGGTTTTTATGAATAAGACAATCACACGTTCGGTTTTGGCGGCGCTGCTGAGCCTTGCAATGATTCTTTCGCTTGCGGGCTGCGGAACGTCCTCGTCTTATTCGGAGGCTGAGACGAAAGCCGCCGCAACTGAGTCGGAGTTCGGCGCCGAGCCTTCAACAGAAAAAAATGTTTACACCGCGCAGATCCTCGATGAAAAAAATCTTTTGAGCAATGACGAGAAAACCAAGCTGCTCGCTGATCTCAAGCCCTTTGAGGAATACTGCGACGTCTTTTTTTGGACTACCGAAGACGACGCCGATGACGCGATCGATCAGGCAAAAGAAAAGCTCGGGGAGCTGTACGGCGACGAGAAAGCGGTGGGCCTTGTATTAAATATGAAGCTTCGCCAGATCACCATTGTTTCAAGCGAGGATATGAGCGAATATATCGGAAATGCCGAGGCAGAGGAAATCACGGCGGATGTATGTACGCTTGCGGGAAATAAAAGGTATTACGAAAGCGCAAACAGGGCGTATTCGCTGATGCTGAAAAAAATAAAGGGATAAGATGTATTCAAATTATTAACGGAAACAGGTGATAAAATGGTACGTTGTCCTTCCTGTGCGGCAGGACTCAGGTTTGACATAGAAACACAAAGGTGTGTCTGCGAATACTGCCAAGGCAGCTTTGATCCTCAGAATATTAACGATAACGTCCGCGAGGACGCGAAAACCGAGCAGGGCTTTGAGGCATACTCGTATATCTGCCCGAGCTGCGGCGCAGAGCTCGTAACGACCGACAAGGTCGACGCGATCGGATTTTGCCACTACTGCGGCGGCGCTTCGATGATTTTTGACAAAATCCGAAGGGATTGGAAAACAGACTATGTGATCCCGTTCACTCTCACTAAAGAGCAATGCAAGCAGGCGTATGTCAAAGAAGTAAAACGCCACATATTCGTGTCAAAAAAATACCGCAACCCTGAGCTCATTGAGAGCTTCAGAGGCGTTTATATGCCTTATTGGAGCTACTCAACTGGAGTAAAAGGCGAATTCAATATTACGGTTGACGCGCATACCCGTCCTTCGCCCACTGGCAATATTACGATTGACAGGTACAGCTTTAAGGGGACCTCCGATTTTGTCCTCAGCGGATATACTCACGACGCTTCAATTTCCTTTGACGATCACCTCAGCGAAAAGCTCGCGCCGTATGACGTCACTCGGCAAAAGCCGTTTAATCCGGCGTATCTCTGCGGCTTTTACGCCGAGGCGGGTGACGCCGACAAAAGGAAATACTTTAGAGAAGCCAAAGAAGAAATGGACGAAAGGTGTCAGGGCGCCATTATCGAATCGCCCGAGCTGCAGGAAACACTTTCGCGCTACGATAAACTTGAAGTGCTCAACGCGAGCTTCAAAGTGGATCACTCAAAGCTCAAGCAGACACTCTATCCCGTGTGGTTTATGAGCTACCGCAGAGGAGAAACAATCACCTACGCCACCGTAAACGGGCAGACGGGCAAGGTAGGCGCGGATTTGCCGCTCAGCCCTCTCAGAATAATAATCGCCGCGCTGGGAGTTGCCGCAGCGCTGTTTGCCGCAATTTGGGGCTTAATGAATTTTCTGCCGTCCGTAAAGGCGGCGGCGACTTTGGGAATGTGTACGGTTCTGCTGCTTCAGGGAACGTATCTCCTGCTTCATTCATTCATCCTTACCGTCGAAAGAATGACTCACGCCGAGATAATGAGCGAGCAGCCGCCCGACGGGAGGCTGCTGTCGAAGCTCTATGGCGTTCTCGGTTTCACCGTAGCCACACGGCGGTATATTCTGGCTTCGATAGCCGCGTTTTTCTCAATATTTATCAACGCCTCCGACGGCTCCTACATGCGCGGCTTAGCTTTTCTGTTCGGATTGGTTTTTGTGGTGATGCTTGTCATTATGGCTGTGTTCCACATCTACCAAATGATGGCACTCGGCAAGGTGAAAACGCTCGCGTTCGGCAATGAATCCCAACTCCGCAGCGGCGTTGTCGATGAGGCTCAGAAGCT
>ONIJ01000071.1 GCA_900317875.1 uncultured Eubacteriales bacterium | reverse complement strand
TGGCGCGCCGGAAGAGACTCGAACTCCCGACCTTCTGATTCGTAGTCAGACACTCTATCCAGCTGAGCTACCGGCGCATATGCGGCTGTTTTCAACCGCGAGATATATGATAACATACTTTGAGAAAAAATGCAAGTCTTTTTCGCATTATTTTTTAAAAACTGTTCCGAATCAAAGCTGAAAAGAAAAGAGGCAGCCGAAAAGCTGCCTCTAAAATAATCAGTTTGTGATAACCTGCTCGGTATCCTTGTCGAAAATATGGAGATCGTCGAGGTTGAAGCAGATCTTGATCTTATCGCCGACCTTGGACTTTGAGGAAGGAGCAACACGAGCGGTGATGGGCTGGCCTGCAATGTTAACATAGAGATAAATCTCGGCACCCATAAGCTCGGTAACGTCAACGTTTGCGTCAAACTGCATAACAGCCTTTGCAAGCTCCTCGGGCTCGTCGTGAACGTGCTCAGGACGAATACCGAAGATGACTTCCTTGCCGACATAGTCGTTGAGCTTGCCGCCTGCGCTCTTGTCAGCGGGGATCGGAACCTCATACTTGTCAAAGTTAAGGGTGTAGCTGTCGCCCTTCTTGGCGATAACAGCCTCAACAAAGTTCATCTGAGGAGATCCGATGAAGCCTGCTACGAACATATTGCAGGGCTTATCATAAAGATTCTGAGGAGTGTCAACCTGCTGGATAACGCCGTCCTTCATAACAACGATTCTGGTACCCAGAGTCATAGCCTCTGTCTGGTCATGAGTTACATAGATAAAGGTTGTGCCGAGTCTCTGATAGAGCTTTGAAATCTCGGTACGCATCTGAGCACGGAGCTTTGCGTCCAGGTTGGAGAGCGGCTCGTCAAGAAGGAATACCTTAGGATCACGAACAATAGCACGGCCCATGGCAACACGCTGTCTCTGACCACCGGAAAGAGCCTTCGGCTTTCTTTCGAGGAACTGCTCGATGCCGAGGATTCTTGCTGCTTCTTCAACTCTTCTCTTGATTTCTTCCTTGGGAGTCTTTCTGAGCTTAAGGCCGAACGCCATGTTATCGTAAACGGTCATATGAGGATACAGAGCGTAGTTCTGGAAAACCATCGCGATATCTCTGTCCTTAGGAGCCTTGTCGTTAACGAGAACGTTATCGATGTAAAGCTCGCCCTTGGAAATGTCCTCAAGACCTGCAATCATTCTCAGGGTTGTGGACTTACCGCAACCGGAAGGACCTACAAAGATGATGAATTCTTTGTCGGCGATTTCGAGATTGAAATCCTTAACAGCGGTTACGTTTCCGTCGTAAATTTTGTACACATTTCTTAATGATAAGCTTGCCATAAAATAATACCTCCGTTTTTATGTAAAAACTAATTTACATCTAATAATATAGCACTTTTCGCAAGTTTTTACTATACTGATTTTTACTAAATATTTATGTCGTATTTTATTTAAAATAATTATAAAGTAAAAAATCGCCCGTTATTTTAGTGTATATTGCCGACAAAAACTTGCTTAACATCCAATTTCGACAAGGATTTACAACATCCTATGGGCAAATTGCTATCCAAATACAAATTCCCTACAGATATTCGTTTAAGGTGCACAACATTAAGCCCACAAGTTGAAAACATCTTTTTCACTTGGTGGAACTTCCCCTCGCAAATGGTTACAATTCCGACATTTTCATCAGTTTCAGAATTGATTTCGAGCTTTGCCGGCAGGCATTTTACTCCGTCTGAAAAAATAATACCATCCTCAAAGCGCTTTATTGTTTCTTCGGTAATGGCGCCGTCAAGTTTTGCGATGTATTTCTTTTCAACATGCTTTTTCGGCGAAAGCATTCTGTGGGCGAAGTCGCCGTCGTTTGTAATGATCAAGAGTCCTTCGGTGTCCTTATCGAGTCTGCCCGCAGGAAAAAGCCCGCGCCTTTTCAGCTCGTCGGGCAGAATATCAAGCACCGTTCTGTCGCGGTTGTCCTTAGTTGCCGACACCACGCCTGCGGGCTTGTTCATCATAATATAAACATACTGTTCGCCGCATACGGCTTGTCCGTTAACTGTGATTTCGTCATCCTCTCCCACCTTTAGGTCGGTTTGGCGGCAAATCTCACCGGCTACGGCAACACATCCGCTTTTAATCAGCTTTTGAGCGTCCCTGCGGCTGTAACCTCCGCGCGACGAAATATATTTATCCAATCGTTCCATATCAACACAAGGGCAGCATTTCGCCGCCGTATTCTCCGTTAGTCAGATGTCCGCCGATCACCCTGCCGTCCTTTACTAGCAGAACCGCGAGCGGCGTTTCTTTTGAGCTTATTGAAAATGTCAGAAGCTGAGCCTGCTCTCCTTTGTACCTTGAAAGGTCGAGTCCTGCGCGGCGCTGCAGTTCGTTGTAATCTTCGTAGGTCTTATTGAATTCCGAAGGGATCTTGACGCTTCGTATGTCATTCGGTTGAGCCTCTGAATCAATTCCGAGCTGACTGAAAAACTCCCGATATTCCCCGTTTTCCACCACAAGCGAGTATTCTCCTTTGCTTCCCTGCGCCTTGTCGGCAGGCTTTTCTTCGTGGAGAATTGCCGCTACCGTGCAGGTAATCGCTGTTGCCAGCACAACCGCGGCGATTGCGATCAACAGTCTTTTTCGGCGGAACGGTTTAATATTGAAAACAAACATAACATCACCCGCTTAATTATACGCGGGTGACGGCTTTTGTATGCTTAATAGAGATATTGCTCGATCTTTGAGGGAGAGTCAACAAAAACCGAGGCGCCCTCTGCCTTCATCGCTTCTACGGTTCCGTAGCCGTAGGCGATGCCGATGAAATCCACCCCGCACTGCTTTGCGCCTCTGGCGTCAAAGTAAGTGTCGCCGAGCATAACCGTCTTTTTCCTGTCGCGCTCAAAATCGCCGCCGAGCTGCTCAACAGCGTAAGGAATGAGGTCGCACTTATCCTTGCGGCTGCCGTCGATATTTGAACCGCACACAGCGTCAAAATATTCGTTAAGCCCCAGTATTTCAATTATCTCCTGCGCAAAGGGCTCATATTTCGAGGTGCAGACAGCGAGCTTGAATCCGCTGTTTTTAAGCAATTTGAGCAGATCCTCCACGCCGTCGTAGGCTCTGTTCAAAAGCTTTCCGCGCTTCTGATAGTAGCTGCGGTATAGCTCGGAGCCGATTTCGGCGCGCTCGTCGTCAAGCCCCACAAGGTTCTTGAAGGTGTCTATGAGCGGCGGCCCGATATAGAGCGTGTAGTCGTTAAGGTCGGGCATATCCGCTTCCAGCTCATTGATCGCGTGCTCCAGCGAAGCGCGGATCCCCTCTGCGCTCTGACTGATCGTGCCGTCCAGATCGAACAGCACGTAGCGATATTTATTGAACTTTGCGTCCGCCTTAGCCTGAAATTTTTCCGCCTTTACGCTGACGCGGGTATGAGTTCCGCGGGCGATCTCGCCCTTTTTATCCGAAGCGCTGACCTCAAAGCGGAACACCCTTCCGTCCTCCTCCACAAGCCTCGCGGTCGCGGTTACTTCAGCCGCAATCGGAGTGGGACTGGTGTGCTCAATTGAGATCTGCGTTCCGACGGTTGTAAGCTCACTGTTTTGGAGAATATCGCTTGCAAGCGACGAAGCGGCGTATTCCATCAGCGCCACCACAGCGGGAGTAGCCAAAACGCGAAGGCTTCCGCTGCCCATCGAACAGGCAAGATTTTCCTCCTCAACTTTCAAAAAGACGGTTTTCTCTGTCATATAATCACCCAATCTGCTTTTTTCCTACGAATTAATGATACTATATAACTGCCTTTTTCGCAAGTTTTATCTTGTTGTAATGGTCGGACGAATAATGAAATGCGGTAATTCGTCTGCCGAGCTTCCCTTTTTTATCAAAATAGATTGAGATTTATTTTTTAATGTGCTATAATATCAAGTTGTATACGGATTAACAAAGGAGAAGTGAAGATAAATGAAATTAGGTATAGTAGGTCTGCCGAATGTCGGCAAGAGCACTCTGTTTAACGCGATCACAAACGCGGGCGCTCAGAGCGCAAACTATCCGTTCTGCACAATAGAGCCGAATGTCGGCGTTGTGGCGGTTCCCGATAAAAGGCTTGACGTTCTCGCCGAAATGTATGATCCCGACAAATACACTCCCGCCACGATTGAATTTGTCGATATTGCAGGTCTAGTGAAGGGTGCTTCAAAGGGTGAAGGACTGGGCAATAAATTCCTCTCAAACATCCGCGAATGCGACGCGATCGTTCACGTGGTACGCTGCTTTGAAAATGACGACATCATTCACGTCGAGGGCAGCATCGATCCCGCGCGCGATATAGAAACGATCAATCTTGAGCTTATCCTCTCCGACGTTGAGATGATGGAGCGCAGGATCGACAAGACCAAGAAGATGGTAAAGGGCGACAAGAAATACCAGCGCGACGTCGATTTCTATACAAGAGTGCTTGAAACTCTCGAACAGGGCAAGCCTGCGCGCAGCGTTGAGTGCGACGAGGACGAGAAGGCTCTGCTTGCGGAGGTTGCTCTGCTTACAAGCAAGCCTGTAATTTACGCGGCAAATCTCAGCGACGAGGATTTCACAGGCGGCATCGACAACAACGAGGGCTTTAAGAAAGTTAAGGAGATCGCCGCCGAGGAACACGCGGGAGTTCTTCCCATTTGCGCTCAGATCGAGGAGGAGATCGTCGAGATGGACGCGGATGAAAAGGAAATGTTCCTCGCGGATATGGGCTTGGAGGAAAGCGGGCTTGACCGCCTTATTAAAGAGTGCTATGCGCTGCTCGGTCTTATCTCCTATCTGACCGCGGGCAATCAGGAGGTTCGCGCCTGGACAATCAAGAACGGCACGAAGGCTCCTCAGGCAGCAGGCAAGATCCACTCCGATTTTGAGCGCGGCTTTATCCGCGCGGAGGTCATTGCCTATGACGACCTGATCGCCTGCGGAAGTATGGCTGCCGCAAAGGAAAAAGGCCTTGTCCGCAGCGAAGGCAAGGAATATGTTATGAAGGACGGCGACGTGGTGCTGTTCAGGTTTAATGTTTAAAAACTGCAGCGCTATTCCTCACCATCGGTTGACGGGTAAACATATCTGACTTGAGTTCAAATAATTACAGTTGATTCAATACAGGACGCGCGGAATTATTCCTCCGTACGTCCTGTTTTTATATGAATGAAAAAAATGAAGTCACACTTCTCCCCTTTCGCAATAGTATGTAATGTAAACGAAAGGAGGGAAATGTATGAATTTCTTTGGAAATAACGGCGGCTGTGGCTGCATTATTCTGATTCTTCTCATTCTCTGCTGCTGCGGAGGCAACAACAACGGCTGCGGCTGCGGCAACAACGACGGCTGTGGCTGCGGCTGCAACTGATTCTCTGAAATGTAAAATCCGGCTCCGCCTTTGAAAAAACGAAGGCGGAGTCAGGCGGAATAGTTTCCGAAAGAAAAGCCTGTCTCATCCAAAACGGTGAGGCAGGCTTTGACGTTTATTATATTATTTAATCTTCCCCTCAAAAAACTCGGGAATATACTTTTTGATTGTGGGAAGCATACCGATCCCGTCGGGAGTGTGAGGCGGAAGCTGCCAGAAATCGTGGGCACAGTAGGTGTTGCCCTCGATGATGGCAGGCCCCTTTGAGGTGGTAGCAACGTCCCATCCGACGTAACGGATCTGAGGAGTGACCTTTGCAGCCTCGAGAACCATCTGAACGGCTTCCTTTACATAGGGGATCTTGTAACCCTGGATCTTGATGTGGGTATCGGGATGCTCGGTGTAGATAATTCCCTTGAGTGTATCGCCCGAGTGCGCGGGATATTTCATCTCGCCGGTTTCGGGATCTACGGGAGTGAACAGACAGTTATTATCGATGATGCTGCCGCCGAGGCCCATCTTCTGCACGATATATAGCAGGTGCGGCTCGCCGTCCTTGTCGAGAACGGTGATAAAGCGCATTGAGTTCACCGCATTGGGATAGAGCTTCTTAACGTCGGGATGCTGCTCGATATTTTCCTCGAGGATGCAGAAATCCTTCTCCTTGAGGTAATCGTAGAGCTTGTCAAAGCTCTCGTAGTCGGCGACGTTGATTCTCTCGCAGCCGTGGCCGCATTCGAGATCCTGCATTTTGCAGAACAGAACGGGATGGCTCTCGCAGAACTCTTTGACCTCGTCCTTGCTCGCCTCCTGGAACTGGATGAAATCTCTGCCGATGTATTTCTTATAGAGCTTGTTGAACTCGTCCTTGTTTTCGAGGAAGTGCGCGTAATCGTAGTTGTTCATAAAGGTGTTGAACTTCTTGCTGATCAAGCGTGTGACAAAGGTTTTGCGCTGCTCCTTGTTGAGATTGTAGAACGCGAAAATCTGATAATCGTAGTAGCCCGCGCCGTACTTTTTGGCGCAGTAGAGCATATCGAAGAAGATTTTTACCCTGTTTTTTCCCGAGCGCTCGTGAACGGTCTTGATAGCGGCGTTCATCTTGCCGAGACTCGCGTGTGAAATGATTTTAAAAATATATCCCTTAGCCATTGCTTCCAACTCCTTAGTTTTCGTAAATTCTGGGCACTCGCTTTGAAATGCCGCAGACAATTTCGTCTACGTTTTTTCCGAGCAGATCTGCCATCCAGAGCACACTCAGCTCGTCGTCGAGCAGCGAAACCGTGTCGCCGCGCCTTACTTCGTCAATGTCGGTGACGTCGACCATAAACTGATCCATACATACACGGCCGATTATCGGAGCCTCCTGCCCGTTTATGCGAACCTTCCCCACATTTGACAGCGCGCGGCTGTAGCCGTCCGCAAAGCCTACGGGAATGGTGGCGATTTTTGTGGGACGTTTGGTGACGAATGTGCCGCCGTAGCCGACCTCGGTGCCGGAAGGCACTTCCTTGACCATAACAACGTAGGTGTACCAGTGCATTACCTGACGGAAATCAGCCTGAGCCCAGTCGTCCTCATCGATCGGGCAAAGTCCGAAAAGAATGTCGCCCGCGCGAACCGCGTCGAGTCTGGTTTCGGGACGAAGCAGGATCGCCGGACTGTTCGCTACGTGCTTGCAGGGAATTGACACCCCCGCGTCCTCGAGTCTTTCGAGCATCCGAATGTATTTTTCAAACTGCGCCTTCGCGCTTTCGCCGTCGGGCTCGTCCGCCCTGGCAAAATGCGTAAACGCACCTGTGATTTTGATGTTTTCCAAATCGTTTATTCTCTGAATGAGCTCAATGGAACGCTCGTCAGCCGAAAAACCGATCCTGCTCATACCTGTGTCGATTTTGATGTGGACAGGACAGGTTATGCCGCTCCAGCGCGCGAGCAGGTTGAGCTTCTGCGCGGTGTCGTATGAGAAAATCGCAGGCGTCAGATTGTATTTGATTATGTTTTCAAGCTGTCCGTCGCAGGTGTCGCCGAGCAGCAAAATCGGCTCAACACAGCCTGCCTCTCTGAGCGAAGCGCCCTCCTCCCACACAGCGACCGCGTAACGTTCAATGCCGCATTTTTTCAGTGTGGAGTATATTCCCTTTTCGCCGTGACCGTAGCCGTCGCCCTTGAGCACCGCCATTATCTCAACGCCGTCGCCGATGATCTCGCGTATCCGTTCGACGTTGTGCTCCAGCGCGCTGAGGCTTACAACCGCTTCGGTTCTCTGTGCCAGCTTTCTCAAAGCGCTTCCCTCCGATTTACAATCTATTTCCAAATTAGAATTTTATCATATTTTTTCCATTTTTACAATATTAAAATAGCACGAGAAAATAGCCGCGCACGCCTGTGTTTTGGGATTATGTAACCATTATAAAACCAACAGAGCGCCCAAATGAGCGCTCTGCCGTATTAATTCAATAATATTATTATTTGAGATAGCTTGTTGTTTCGCCGACGGCTCCGTCGATTCCGGTGAAGCCGGAGGCGCAGCAAACGTATACTCTCATATTAGCCTTTCCGAGAGAAGAAACCGTGAGGGTTCCGTTTGTTACCTGCTGAACGTCGCCCGTTACGGCGTCAACGTATTTGCCGTTGGGAACGTTCTTGAAGGTCGCGCTGCCTGAGATAGAAACGCAGGCAAGGCTGTCGGTGCTGTCCTCCGTGTAACGGCGGATATAAGCCATATTGCCGTTTACATAGTTTGACGAAACCGTGTACTGGCCCATCTGCAGGGCGGGAATTGCGCGTCTGATTTTATTGAGCTTCATTATATGCTGCGCAAGCGAATAGTTGAGCGTGGACTCAACGGTACCGGAAGCGCTGTACTCGCCAAAGTCGGTTGCGTTAACTTCACCCTCGAGATTATCGCCGAAGTAGGCGCGTCCCGTTGTTGAGAGAGGAGCCAAATTGCCGACGTCGATTTTTGCGCCCTTCTGGAACTCGATTTCCGAGCCGTAGTAGATGCAGGGAATTCCGCGGAAGGTGAACATTAAATCGAGGTTCTCCGCCCATGTGTCGGTTCCTCCGGTAAAGCGAACCTTCTCGTCGGGGGATTCGGGAGCGTAGTCGTGAGAATCGACATACATAACATTGTAGGTCGCGTCGTTGTAGTACTTGTCGCCCTGCTTTGCCGCGTTGAAAGCGGAGCTTGCGCTGCCGAACATACGGTGCATCGTGAAGTCGATCGCCTCCATACCCGACGCCTTACTGCGGTCGGGCTTGTGGTAGGTGATTCCTTCGAGGAAAGCGTTATCGCTTGTGGGCTCGTCGCTCACGTCGTCTTCCTCAAGATAGTGGTCAAAGGTGGTGTTCATATTTGAGTTGATGTCGTCAAAGTTCGAGCCCCATTTCCACTGCTCAGCCCACTTGGGATTGCTCTCCTTCCACGTGTAGTAGGGAGCGGATTCCTCGGCATGGCCGCGGTACCAAACCTGAGTGAAACGGTTACAGATCTCACCGAACATCAAAAAGTTGGGTTTTCCTGCCGCTCTTGCCGCATCGAAGATCTGGTCGTTGAACATAAGGTTGAGCGAAACGCGCGGGATATGCCGTACTGTGTCGACTCGGAAGCCGTCGACGCCGCGGCTGATATAATTGCCGTAGGATTCGGTGACATACTCCGCAACAGCGGGATTCTCGGTGTTGAGGTCAACGCAGTCGCCGTCAATCTGGCAATACTTTGCAGTCCAGTCGTCCCAGTTCAGGCTCTGGAAGTAACCCGAGTGATAGTAATTGTTCGAGTTGTAGAGCTCGTGTGAGGACAGCTTGCCGGAATCATAATCATTTTCGCCAGGAAGTGAACCCGTGGTGTTGCCGTGGTCGCCGCTGTACGCCGTATTTTTCATCAGTTTAAGACGCTGCTGATACTGGACCTCGCCCTTCTGAGCCCAATACTCCTCGGCAGAGCTGAGTCCGAAGGAATTAAGCAAAAAATCAGTGGGAATCATCGACTCCTCAAGATTGCCCAGGTCTTTTGTAGTGTCCTTGGTGAACAGCGGGCAGAAGTGAGCTTCTCCGAAATTGCCCGTGTGCTGGAAAACTACGTCCTGATAAATTTTCATTCCCTTTTCGTGCACGGCACGGATGAAATCATCAAAGTCAAAATCGTCGCTCTCATAACGCGAGTCAATTGTTGAAAGATCCATCGCGTGATAACCGTGATAATCATATCCCGAGCCGTTTGTAACGAGCGGAGTTACCCAGATAGCATTGAAGCCGAGCGCCTTGATGTAGTCGAGCTTTTCGGCAAGTCCCTTGAAGTCGCCGCGCCACGCGGGATCCGAATCGGGATTGTTTGCCTTGGAATCATCCCAGCAATGAACGTCGTTGCCTGTATCTCCGTCGTAAAAGCGGGTGGTCATTACAAAATAGAGCGTGTCGATACGGGGATCGAAGCTCTCGGTGGGATCGACCTTGTCGGGATCGTATTTTGTCCATTTTCCGTTGCTGAAATACCAATCAGCCGAAGCGTTGGTTAGCTTTTGTTCCTTGGAATACTGCTTGCCGTCGGCGTCCGTAATCAGCACGTTGACCTTTGTTACGTCACTGATGCTGTAGGTGAACCATTCGCCCGAAGCGGTCATTTTTTCACCGGGATACGACTTGGACATAGCGCTGTTTGTGGGGAGCGAGTTCCAAAGATAAATGTAGGGCTGCGAAAGCCCCTCTTGTCTTGCATGAACCGTTATCGATACCGGATCGTCAGAAACAGCTTCATCAACGGCAATTTCAGCCGCCGAAATTGAAAATATTCCAACGGCTGAAACCATAGCAAGTACAAGAATGAAGGCAAGCGCCTTTTTAATCATTCTTGACATATTATCCTCCTTTTATCAGGCGATCATCTCGGCGCAGATCCTCTGGATAGCGGTTACGTCCTTGATCGAGATTCTTCCGTCCTGATTAACGTCGCCTACCTCAAGAGTAGTCGAATAGCCGTTGTACTCGGCAAGAATCTTCTGCAGATAAGTGGCGTCCTTGATGTTGACGATTCCGTCGCCGTTGAGGTCGCCGCGGATAGTTGTGACAGGCTCAGAGCTGGGCTGCGGAGGTTCGGTAGTTTCCGTGGGCTGAGTGGGCTGAGTGGGCTGAGT
>ONIJ01000108.1 GCA_900317875.1 uncultured Eubacteriales bacterium | reverse complement strand
AGCAATGCTTCTCGACCTCAACAATTCATATATCAATCGACTTGCGCAAAATGCTGAGTTCGGCATTGAGCGCGAGAGCCTGCGCGTCACCTCCGATGGTAAGCTCGCGCAGACAGAGCATCCGTTTGTCGGGAATCCGCATATCGACCGCGATTTCTGCGAAAATCAGGTCGAGATGATCGGCGACGTTTTTAATACCCCCGAAGCGCTTAACCGTCAGTTAGGCGAATTGCTTGATAAAGTTGACGCGGAGTTGATCAAAAACAACGAGCTGCTCTGGGCGTTCTCCAATCCGCCGCGATTTGAGAGCGAGGACGATATCCCCGTAGCCCAATTTCACGGCAGTCTGCGCGGCAAGTCGGAGTACCGTCACTATCTCGCGCAAAAATACGGAAAGAAAAAAATGCTGTTTTCGGGTATTCACCTTAATTTATCGTTCACTGAGCAACTTCTGAAAACCGCGTTTTTATACGGCAATCATCCCGATTTTGCGGAGTTCAAAAACAGCCTTTATCTGCGCCTTGCAAAGCGCCTGACGCAGTACGCTTGGCTGGCGGTATATCTGACAGCCGCAAGCCCTGTTGCAGATTCTTCCCTCGGCATTGAGAGCAATGCTTATTCCTCGATCCGCTGCTCGGAGCACGGCTACTGGAACGACTTCACGCCGATTCTCGACTATTCCGACATCAAAAGCTATATCCGCAGTGTTGCGCGATATGTCGTAAGCGGTCAGCTAAAGGGCGCTTCTGAGCTTTACTATCCCGTCAGAATCAAGCCGCGCGGTGAAAACAGCCTTGAGGCTTTGCTTAACAAAGGCGTGAACCACCTCGAGCTGCGCGTTTTAGACGTCAATCCGCTGACGCGCACGGGCGTTTTCACCGAAGATATCCGCTTTATCCACCTGCTTCTGCTCTACCTTTCGAGCTTGCCCGACTTCGATTTTGACGAAGAAAAGCAGATACAGGCGATTGCCGACGTAAAGTCAGCCGCCGTTTTCGGCGACGCGGAAATCAGGCATAGGGCGGAGGAAACGCTTCATGAAATCAAACGCTTCACACAGCAATATTTCCCGAAGTATCTGAATATTGTTGATTATCAAATGAAAAAGCTTCACGGCGGCAACAGCTATGCCGAGATCGTCAGCCGCAAATTCTCCGACGGCTACATGGAAAAAGGTCTTACGCTTGCAAGAGCCTACCAAAGAGGTGAGAGCGATGTGTGAGCTTTTCGGAGTATCAGCACAAAACGATTTTTATGCAAACGACTACCTCAAACTTTTTTACAGCCACAGCGACTTCCACCCTCACGGCTGGGGCTTAGCCTGCGTTTCACGAAACGGTGCGCTCGTCGAAAAGGAGAGCGTCAAGGCATCTAAAAGCAACTATCTGCGCGAGCGGTTGTCGCAGCCGATCACCGAAAGGCTTCTTTTAGCGCACATCCGCTATGCCACCATCGGCAACGTGGAATACAAAAACTGCCACCCGTTTACGGGAAAGGACTGCACAGGCAGACGGTGGACGCTGATCCACAACGGCACAATTTTTGATTATCCTGTATTGTATCCCTACCTCAAAACGCAGAAGGGTGACACCGACAGTGAACGCGTTTTCCTCTATCTGCTGGATAAACTAAACGAGGCGACGCGCAAAAGCGGCGCAAGGCTTCATTTTGAGGAACGCTTCAAGCTGTTTGATGAAATCATCGGCGACATGGCAAAGGGCAACAAGCTCAACCTGCTCTTTACCGACGGCAAATACCTCTACGCCCACACGAATTGCAGAGGCACGATGCATTTTCTCCAAAAGGACGGTGCCATTTTGCTTTCAACTCAGCCGCTCAACCGCGAGAACTGGCAGCTCGTACCCTTCGGTCAGCTTTTGGCGTTCAACAAGGGCAAGCTGATCAAAACGGGAACCGAACATCATCACGAATATATCCGGAGCGAGGACGAGATGAAGCTGATTTATCAGATCTTCGCCAACCTGTAAGGTGAGAACATGACAAGAGAAGAAGTTTTAAGCCGCCTTTATTGCCGCTTTATCCAACCGACCGAGAAAAAAAGGGAGAGCTTTATCGGCGTTGAAATCGAGATACCGATTATCAATCTCAACAATGAAGCGGTGGATTTTGCCGTCGTCCACAAGCTGACTGCGGTTTTCCTCAATGAATTCAATTTCACCCCGACGGGCTTTGACGAGGAAGGGCACGTCTATTCCGCCGTTAACCGCGAAAACGGCGACGTGTTCTCCTACGATTGCTCCTACAACAACATGGAGTTCTCGTTCGGCAAGGAGAGGAACCTGCACGTTATCCACGAGCGTTTCAAGCTGTACTACGGCTTTGTGCAGGACTTTTTCAAGCCCTACAACTACACGCTGACGGGCATGGGAATCAACCCCAACCGCCGGCTCAATCACAATATCCCCATCGAAAACGGCAGATACAAAATGCTGTTCAACCACCTGTCGTCGTTCTCCAAATACTTTTACATT
>ONIJ01000090.1 GCA_900317875.1 uncultured Eubacteriales bacterium | reverse complement strand
GTATGAGAGCAAGAAAATATTATATGAGTTATGATATTCAGGTATTGTTACTCGGATAAGGAGTGTAGAAATGGCAAATTACATCATCGCGACATCGTCCACCTCGGATCTTACCCGTGACTGGCTTGACGAACACGGAGTTCCCTTTATTCCCTACACATACACAATCGGGACCGATTTGTATGAGGACGACTGCCGCGAAGAAAGCCGCGCCGCGGTTTATGCGGGTATGCGTAAGGGCGATCTTCTCAAAACCTCAATGATCAACGAAACGGTGTACGGCGACTTTTTCAGAGAGCTTCTGAAAACAGGCAAAAACGTGATTTTTCTCGATATGTCGCAGAAGATGTCCGTTTCCTACAAAAACGCCCTGAGCGCCGCCGAGCAGGTCAGGACTGAGTTCCCCGAACAGACGCTCTACATAATGGATACGCTGTGCATCTCGGGCGGACTGGGAATGCTCGTGCAGAATATGGTGAGCCGAATGGAGCAGGGTATGAGCTTTGACGATGTGATTGCCTGGGGCGAGGAGAACAAGCTCAAAATCGCTCACCGCTTCACCGTGGACGATCTGAATTACCTCAAGGCGGGCGGACGCGTTTCAAACGCATCGGCGCTGGTAGGCTCGCTTCTGAATATCAAACCCGTACTCTATGTTCCCGACCGGGGAACTCTCGACGTAGCCAAAAAAATCCGCGGCAGAAAGAACGCCCTCAAGTACATCGCCGACTGCGTGCTCCGCGACCTGCACAAGGTCGACTGCACAGGCTCCGAGATACACATTCTCCACGCCGACTGCCTCGATGACGCCGAGTTTATCAGCTCTGCGATCCGTTCGGAGTTCCCTATGATCGGTAAAATCGAAATCACTTCTCTCGGCGTAGTTATCGGCGCTCACTGCGGCCCCGGTTTGCTGACCGTCTTTTACTTCTGCGGCGGCAGAACCCCCGAATAACAGCGGCGGAACGATCCTTTGAAAATTCAGTATGTTTAAGGTAAAAAAGAGAACGCTGCTGCTGATAGCGGGAATCGTGTGGCTCATAGCGGGGATCAATGTCGCAAGGTTAGGAGTTATCTCCTACCTTGAAATTGATCGGGAGTGGTATTGGTATCCGCTGTCGGTGCTGATATTCCTGCTTTTCGGCACGATGTTTTTTATGATGAGCAAAAAGCACACCAAAAGAATTATGGGCTACAGCGAAGAACGTCAGCCGTTTTGGCGCTTTTTCGATTTAAAGGCATATATCATAATGGCGGTGATGATGGGTGGAGGGATCGGCCTGCGCGCCGCGGGAGTTTTTCCGAATGAATTTGTCGCCTTTTTCTATACCGGACTCGGCTGCGCACTGGCGTTGGCGGGCGTGCTTTTTATCGGGGATTATTTTTCCTCACGGAACGGACAGAAAAATCACTGAGCCGGTTTTGCCGCTTTGCGGCAAAAGCGATGGCTGATAATAACATAATTGAACGGAGGCGAAGGCTTTGGTACTTAAGGAATCAGGCGAGATGTATCTGGAAACGATTTATATTCTGGGAAAAGAAAAGGGCTTTGTCCGCGCGATCGACGTCGGCGCGGAGCTTGGCTATTCAAAGCCGAGCGTCAGCCGCGCAATGGGAATTTTGCGCGAGGGCGGATTTATTACCGTAGGACAGGACGGCGGCATTTCGCTGACCGAGGCTGGCTTGGAGGTCGCCGAGCGCACCTACGAGCGCCACACAGTTCTCAGCGATTTGTTTATGAAGCTGGGCGTCGATGAGGAAAACGCTGTGAAGGACGCCTGCAAGATCGAACACGTTATCAGTTCAACTACTTTTGCGGCACTGAAAAAGCATTTGAGTGAACATCTGTAATAATTTCAGCCGACGGGATCGTGTCCTGTCGGCTGTTTTTGTTTGAGTTCCGCGTTTTGAGTTCGGTATTAAAAACCGCTTTCAAGAATTCTGCTGATTTCTCTGCTCAGAATCTCCTCGGCGTTGTTTCCGGCGATGTCGAGCATTTCGGCTTTCACCAAATGCGTTGTCGGAATGCCGAAAAAGTTCTTTGCAAGGCTCTCTGCGTAGCCGTAGCTGTAGGTCGCGTCATAGGGCCCGCCGGCGGTCGTGACGTAGTAAAGCTCCTTTGCCTTGCACAGACCGACAGGCATACCGTTTTCACCGTAAGCGGAAACGATCCCCGTGACGTAGATATTTTCGATATAGATTTTCAGCGGTGCGGGAAAAGACAAGTCCCAGTACGGCGCGGCAATGACGATAGCGTCGGCGTTGGCAAATTGCTTTGCATAGTCAAACATCGTGTCGCCGTAGTCGCCCTGCCCGATCAGCGCGGTTCGCCTGTTCAGCGTTTTTTCATCGAGCGGCCTAAGCTTCTCTTCATAGATTTTCAGCTCGGTAAATTCTCCGCCGAGCTTCTGCAAAACCGCCTTCGCCAGACGGTCGGTTCTCGATTCTTCTCTTGCGCAGCAGTTGATGTATAAAGTCATTCTGATACCTCTTTGAAGATTATTTACCGTTCCGACGCTGATTTGTCATACGAAGAAACGGTTAACTGTTATGATTCGGTCATAACAACGCAACACCGAAAACGAAAGCCTGTTGTTTATTCCAGCTTCCAGGATATAAGTTTCCTGTGGCTGTATTCAAGTTTCAGAGAAAAGAAGGGGGCGTTTTTTTCGAGGAGATCGAGGAATATACGGTCGCCCTCCCAAATGGGGAGCTCGTTTCTCACCTTATCCTTATCTACCCAAAGAAGCTCTCCTTCGCTGCATTCGGAAAGCTCGCCCTCGAAATCACAGGCTGTGTAGAGAAACATAATTTCGTGCCAGCTGCCGTCGGAAAAGGTGACTATTCCCTTTAGCTCCGGGCGTTTAAGCACGAGTCCCGTTTCTTCCTTTGCCTCACGGATTATACATTCTTCGGGAGTTTCCCCGCATTCGAAATGTCCGCCTATTCCGAGCCACAGGTCGTGGTTGGGGTCATTTTTCTTTTTGTTGCGGTGGAGCATAAGATACTTTCCGCCTTTTTCGATATAGCACATTGTCGTAAGCTCCGGCTGCAAATTGTTCACGCCCCTTTAAAATAGCTTTTCGCGGCCTCGGAGTACAAATACAATGCTTCCACAGTGTTTTGCAGGCTTCTTGTTTCGTCAGTGAGCTCCTCGGCTTCGGGATCCGTTTTCAGGACATTGCAGCAATAGTTCATCGGACTGTACGTTGCCATGCCGCTGTTTTGCCCGGAAGCTACGGTCAAGGTCAGGCTGCTTTGAAGCTCGCCTGCCGCGATGCCTCTGATCCTCGCGATCCGGTATCCTCCGTTTGAATCGGTTTCAACCGTCTTGCCGCCGCAGGCAAACGCGAGAGGCGTGCCGCTTTTGAAGTAGAGCGAAAGAGTCGTTTCCAATTTCAGAGATAGTGTTGCGCCTTCAAAGGTTACGCCTTCGGGAAGCGTGAACTCGGTTTCAGGCTCGGGAATTTCTACGTTCCCAATATCGGCAAGAGCGTAGGACTTGTCAAAATAATCCTTAGCGCAGCTGCCGTAGCACAGCATTGCCTGAGCAAGCGGAACAGCCTTTTTGAACGTTTCGCTTTCGTCCCGGTGCTCGATCAGGTAGTCCGCGTAATCCTTTACGGAATACAGGTATTCCGTACCGCTTTTGCTGCCGTCGCGGATTTGCGCCTTGATTTGCGAGGTCATTTCTTTTGCGGCGACCTTGCACGGGAATTTGTAGTAGGTCGTGCCGCTGATGAATTCGGTTTCGGCGTCCCTGACATATACCGTCTGATATGCAGTTGTATTGCCGGGGATCGTGAAGTACATATGGGCGGTATCGCTTTCTGCGACGTCGTCGCTCAGCTCCATATAGAAGTTGACGCCTATATCTCCGTTAAGGCTCAGCGAATGTCCGGCAAGCCTTGCGCCGATTCCGTCCTCATAAATAAACTCCGCTCTGACCGTCACACCGCACGAGGGCATACGGAATTTGTTGTCGGTTACTGTGACCTCGTCTCCGTCGTCGTCGATAATGCGAAGCGAGCCGAGCTTCCGGCCGTCGTCGGGAGTGATCGTAAGGGTGACCTCCTCGTTGTATTCCGCCTTCTCGCGGTCGGCGGTAACGGTGCCGTTCTCACAGTCCCTTACCTCTATCTTCCACCTGTTGGTTTCGGTTTTGATGGTTGAGTAATATTTTCCCTCGAATATGCAGTTGGCGTAAAAATTTGTGTAGCTTACATATTCGTCGGCGCGGACGTTTGCCTCAACATCTTCGTGCGCGCCGCAGCCTTCGTCGCGGCACACGAACTTAGCCGTCGCGCTCAGGTTATCCTCGGACCAAATCCATTCCGGCTCGCCGAATGTGTGCTCATGGTACGCAGTGAGCAGTTTTCCGTTTGCGCTTGAGATCATTTCCTCGCTCAGTTTTCCGGTGTAGATGCTTCCGCTGTCATTGTCGATAAGCGACTTGCCTTCCTCGACCTCAACTGAGCCGCCGTCGGATATTGTGATGTTGTTGAGCTTGATTGTATCGGAGTACGCGGAGTAGCCGAGCCGCGCGTTTGAAGCGTAAAAATAATTGATTTCAGTGTTGCCGCCTCCGATGATCGCGTCGGTCGCTTTGACTGTGCCCGCGTTGAAATTTCCCCTTGCAGCGTTAAATGAGGTGCAGGTCAGATTGGATGGGATTTTTACAATTCCGCCGTACTGAGCAAAGTGGGACAGCTTGTTTATGCCGCCGGTCGTTTCGAGTTTTCCTGTCTGCTGCTCCTGTCCGTATATTGTCAGTGAATCGGCGGAAATATTGCTTACATCGGCGAAATTCGACTTGAATTTCAGCGTCTGACCGTCCTTTAGTATCAGGCGGACGTTGCCGGTTGCCCGCATATTATGATACTCGTCTGCGGCGAATCCTGCGGGGTTATCGCTGTCGAGCACATACCAGCCTGTGGTGAGCAGGAGATTTGCCGAGGTTTTGATCCTCCTTGCGGTGACGGTTTCCGTCTTTCCGTTTTCGTCTGTATATGTGGCGTCCTCAAGCTCAAAATAATACGCCGTAATGTTGAATATCGACGAGTTGATTTGGATAATGTCGCCCGGACTATGGACAACACTGTCCTGATAATCCACCTTCCAGCCCGCAAACTCATAGCCGTCGGGAACGTTTTGGCACTCGGGAAGCTCATAGTAGCTGCCGAGAAGCGTTTGCTCGGACGCGGTGCTCCAGCCTTCGCTGCCCTTGGTGTGAGTTATGACGGTAGCGGTATCGCTTTTGTATCCGCATACGGTGCACACATGGTCATCGTCATAGATATGCGCTTTGGGATCGGAATGCACTTCGTTACAGTATACGCAGTATTGCTTATGATTGTATTTATCCTCACAGCGCCACATATAGTAATGGTCGCAGGCGGGCTGAATGACGGCGAACGGATTGTTTTGGCACGCGCTTATGCGGTGCTGAGCCGAAACGTACTGCGCGGTCATATAGTCCGCGCCCGCTTTTACGCGCGCATTGTCGGGAATCGAGAGCGAGCCGTTGTCGGTCTGTTTTCGTCCGTGACCGATCGCCGCGGTCGTGCTCATTCCGCCTGTCGCAATAACAGTGCTCTTGCCCGTAACGGTGACGCTGCCGCCCTTGCCGTTTTCTCCGCCGCCGATACCCGAACCTGCGTACTCTCCCGAGAGCAGGGCGTCCAAAATGTAATCCGCCATTTTTTCATAGCATTTGCCTTCAATGATTGACAATACACTGTCAATGTTCAGACCGGAGTATTTTGTCTGCATTTCTGTGCGTTCTTTGTAGTAGTCGAAGTTTTCATAGCCGCCGATCGCCTCTACATAGCTGTTATTGATCAAGAGGGTTCCGCCGTCGCCGCCTTTGCCGTTGCCGCCGCCGATACCTGCGCCTCTGTTGGCGGATACAGCGTAAACCGCGCTGTTGTCGATGACTACATTACCGCCTTTTCCTCCCGAGTAAGAGAGATCATAAGGAGTGTTTCCTCCTCCTCCGATACCGGCGCCGTATTTACTTCCCGCGGCAACGAGCGCGTTCCTGATGATGATGTTCTTGGCGTCGCCGCCTCTGTTTCCGCCGCCTCCGCCGATGCCGGCGCTGTCGTCTTTGCACACTGCGGTAACGATCGGAATGGAGTAATGCGTTTCGTCGGTTATCGTTCCTTCTATGATAATATCAGCGCCCTGACCGGTTCCTTTGGCGCCGCCGGCGCCGATTCCCGTACCGCAATCCGACTCCGCGATTATTTCTCCGCCCGTTATGGTGATAGGCCCGTTTTCGGCATAGTCGCCCGCTCCGATACCTGCGGCAAAGGTCGCGGTCGCTTTGATCTTTCCGCCGGAAATAAGGATCACATTGTTTTTATGCTCGGAGCCGCCGCCGATACCCGCGCCG
>ONIJ01000229.1 GCA_900317875.1 uncultured Eubacteriales bacterium | reverse complement strand
TTATGAAAATCATCCGACAATACACGCTTTTTCTCATCGGGCTGTTTATCGCCTCGATGGGCGTGGCGTTTTCGACAAAGGCGGGGCTGGGAACATCTCCGGTGGCTTCGCTGCCTTATTCGGTGTCGCTCGTGAGCAGTCTGCTGTCCTTCGGCGGCTGGCTCAATGTGCTGAGCGTCATACAGATTTCGGTGCAGGTTGCCCTGCTCGGAAAAAAGTGCAGACCGCCCGAAATAATTATCCAGACGGTGCTCGCGTTCGTCTACGGCTATCTCACAAACCTGTCTTGTTATCTGATACGCGGCATTGAAGTAAACGGCTATTTTTGGCAGCTGTTTTATATGCTTGTCGGCTGCGTCGTGCTCGCGTTCGGGATCTGGATCCAGCTCAAGGGCGGAGTTGCGATGCTGCCGGGAGAGGCGATGAACCGCGCCATAAGCGAGGTAACGGGCAAAAGGTATGAAAACGTCAAAATCCTTTTCGACATCATTTATATCGCGCTGTCGGCAGCCGTATGCCTTATTTTCCTCGGAGAGCTCGCGGGCGTCCGCGAGGGAAGCATAATTGCCGCCGTCGCCGTGGGAATGATAATCAAGCTATACAACAGGCTTTTTGAAAAACTCGTTTCGCGGAGGTCGGCAAAATGAATCGATCCGCCGAAAAGGGAAATTATACATATATATTGAAATGTGCCGACGGTTCGTTATACTGCGGCTGGACGAACGACCTTGAAAGGCGCCTTGCCTCGCACAATGCGGGAACGGCTTCGAAATACACGCGCACGCGCCGCCCCGTGGAGCTCGTCTGGTACGAGGAGTTCGGAACGAAGCAGGAGGCGATGAGCCGCGAGTTCCGTATTAAAAGACTGACGCGGCAGGAAAAGCTGGCGCTTATCGGGAGGAAAAATGATTAGGGAATTAATGCACGATCCGATGTTTCTCGGAATGAAGTCAAGACCTGCGGCAAAGGAGGACGCGGCGATCGCGCGCGATTTGCTCGACACGCTCACTGCGCACCGCGAAACCTGCGTGGGAATGGCGGCGAATATGATCGGAAAGTCCGTCAGGATAATCGCCTTTGCCGACGGCGGAAGATACACCGTGATGTACAATCCCGAAATTATCGGAAAGGCGGCGCCGTACGAAACCGAGGAGGGGTGTCTGTCGCTCCTCGGCTCGCCGCGAAAAACCGTGAGGTATAAAACGATCAGGGTAAAGTATCAGGACAGCGGCTTTGTGTGGAGAAAAAAGTCGTTTTCGGACTTCACGGCGCAAATCATCCAACACGAAATCGATCACTGCAACGGCGTGCTTATATAGCGAAAGGGATTTCCGAACGGAAATCCCCTTTTTATATGCGTTAATCCAGTTTTATGAATTTTTTCAGCGCCTTGATCGTTCTGTCGGCGGCAAGCTGTTTGAAATCCTCGTAATTTTCGGGCTTGTTGAACTTGAAGTCGTCGCTTATCGAGCGCACGATGACGAACGGGACCTTGTTCATATAGCAAACGTGTCCGACCGCGGCGCCCATCATCTCACAGCAGAGCGCGCCGAACTCCATCGCGATGACCTCGCGCTGACGCCTGTAGACGACAAACAGGTCGCCCGAGGCGATCCTGCCGATCCTGACGCTTGAGCCGAGGTTCTCACAGCACTCCGCGAGCAGCTTGGCGTATTTTTCGTCGGCGGGAATGTCAATTCTCTTTTCGTCGGTGAAGGTGATCTGTCCTCTGGGTTCCTCAAGCGCCGTGCAGTTGATGTCGTGCTCGACGCAGTCGCTCGAAATAACGATGTCTCCTATCAACAAGTCCTTTGAAAGGCTTCCTGCGATGCCCGAGTTGATGACTACATCGGGCTTGTACAGGTCGATCATAATCTGGGTGCCGACTGCGGCGTTGACCTTGCCGACGCCGCACTCCAGAAGCACAACGTCCTTGTCAAAAATTTTTCCGCTGATAAATTCAAGTCCAGCTTTTTTTGTGGCCTCTGCGTTTTCCATAAGCGCTTTGAGTCCGTCAACCTCGATTTTTAACGCACAGATAATGCCAATCATTTCAAAAACCCCTTTTCTGTTGATAATAATATTTGAACCAGAGCATAAAATCAGTATCCTGCTTCTTTATTTTATCAAATATTTCTCAACAATGCAACATATTTATGATAAAAATAACGAAAAAGCCCGCGAACGGAAAAGAATCCGTCCGCGAGCCCGGTTATCAGGCGCTCAGCCAATAGCCGTTGCCCCTTTGGGCGCTGCGATTGGCGGTGTCGGTTGCCATATAGTATTTTCCGTTATAGCACAAATAAAGCCTCAGTCCCATTCCCGAATCTGCAAAGTGACCTGTTGTCAGCTCGTAGTAAACAAAGCCGTCATAGGCGTTTTCGGTGCGGATCGAAAACTTCGCGTCCGCTCCGTCAGTCAGGTAGAGTAAATTGGTGCACATCCTGCGCGTTCCGCTGTAGTCGCCCGTGATTTCGATTATCACGTCCTTGATAGCGGCGTCCTCGGGAAGCTTGACCGTGAAGTTGAACCTGCCGTCCTTCATCCTGTAGCGGTTGGTGCAGTCGATCACGGAGTGATCCTCCAAATACGGCGCGTCGTCGGGCTCGATCGGAATTGCGCGGTTGATTGTTTCGGCAATGCTTTCCGCGCTGTCCATCGCGTTTACCGCCGCGTTTTCGTCTGCTCCGTCCTCCTCGATTTTGTCGTCGATGAGCTCGGAGAAAAACTCCAGATATTCTTTTCTGTCGTCGTCGCTTAGCTTGTCCAGCTTGACGGATAATTCGTTGATGAAATCTGCTTTACTCATGGTTTGCCTCCCTTGTAACAAAGTTGTAGATCGCAGTGATTTCTTTCCATTCATCCAAAAAGGCGTTCAGACGGTCGACGCCCGCTTGGTTGATGTGATAATACTTGCGCAGCCGTCCGTTGTGCTCCACCGCGCGAACCGAAAGAAGCTGAGCTTCCTCGAGCCTTCTGAGCACAGGATAGAGCGTGGACTCGGAAACCTCGATAAACGGCTTTACGGTTTTGATGATCCGATAGCCGTAGCTGTCCTCGTAGCGGATCGCGGACAAAACGCAGATATCAATTAACCCCCGTTTTAATTGTGCGTCCATAACAACGCCTCCCTTCATATAATACTATACACCACATAGTATTATATGTCAAGCGGTATATAAAAAATTCTTGACAAAATAAAAAACGGTTTTATAATTAAAGATAGATACATCTCTATGCGTGGTGAATACTATGGAAATGAGCGACAAAAGAACCGCCGAGCTGTTCAAGGCCTTTTGCGACGAGAACCGAATAAAAATCTTAAAGCTGCTGCAGACAGGCGAAAAATGCGCCTGCCGCCTCAACGAGGAGGTAAACGTCACCCAGCCTACGATGTCGCACCATATGAAGGTTCTCTGCGATTCGGGCGTTGTTGTCGGCCGCAAGGAAGGCAAGTGGATGCACTATTCCATTTCGCCCGAGGGAGCGAAAGCCGCGCGGGAGATCATTGCTCAACTGACAAGCGTGCAGAAGGAAAACGAGGATTCCTCCTGCTGATTTAAGCCGTGCTTCGGCACGGCTTAAACAAAGCACTACAAATAGATAAATTTCGATTTGCCTATGCTTGGAGGTTATATGTGGAACTTTATTCAAAATGAAATTCTGGGAATGGCGTGGCTTCAGCGGCTGATAAACAGCCTGCTGACGCTCTGCGGTCTGGATACGGAAAGCAGAGCCGGCGGAAGCGTGCTGTTCTTTTTGTATGACACAATAAAAATTATGCTTTTGCTCGGCGTGCTGATCCTGATAATCTCGTATATCCAAAGCTACTTTCCGCCCGAGAGGAGCAAAAAGCTGCTCGGTAGGTTCAACGGGCTAGGCGCAAGGATCATCGCCGCTCTGCTCGGCACGGTCACGCCGTTTTGCTCCTGCTCGTCGATACCGCTGTTTATCGGGTTTACGAGCGCGGGACTGCCGCTCGGAGTCACGTTTTCTTTTTTGATCTCATCGCCTATGGTCGACCTCGGAAGCCTCGTGCTGCTGATGAGCATTTTCGGCTGGAAGGTCGCGGTGGTATACGTCGTGCTCGGACTTGTGATCGCCGTGGCAGGCGGAACGCTGATTGAAAAGCTGCACCTTGAAAATCAGGTTCAGGACTACATCAGAAACGCAAAGGCGATCGACGTTCCGCAGGAGGAGCTGCATTTTAAAGACAGGGTGAAATATGCCTGGGGCGAGGTTCTGTCAACCGCGAAAAAAGTCTTTCCCTATGTTCTGGTCGGAGTGGGCATCGGCGCGGTCATCCACAACTGGATCCCCGAAGAATGGGTGATCACCGCGCTCGGCGGCGACAATCCGTTCGGCGTGATCATCGCTACGATCTGCGGCATACCGATGTACGCCGACATCTTCGGAACGATCCCCATTGCCGAGGCGCTGCTCGGAAAGGGCGCTCTGCTCGGCGTTGTGCTCTCGTTTATGATGGGAGTGACGACGCTTTCGCTGCCGTCGATGATAATGCTAAAAAAAGCGGTCAAATCAAAGCTGCTCGGGATCTTCGTCGCCATCTGCACGGGCGGAATAATAACGGTCGGCTACGCGTTCAATGCGCTGCAATATATTTTGTTATAATACACGGGAGGCAATATTATGTCATTTTTCAAGAAAAACAAAGAAGAAACAAAGCCTTGCTGCTGCTCCGGCAATAAGGCTTCGGAGGAGGTGAAGAGCGTGTCGGGAGAAATCGAGAGCGTCAAGGTTCTCGGCGCAGGCTGCAAGTCGTGTCATCAGATGTACGAAAACACCAAGCAGGCGGTTGAGAACGCGGGACTCGGCATTGAGGTCGAGTATATCGCCGATATGGAAAAGGTGATGCAGTACGGCGCTATGTCTATGCCGGCGCTGGTCATAAACGAAAAGGTCGTTTCCTTCGGCAAGGTGCTGAAGGAGAAGGAGATAGTAAAGCTGTTCGGGTGATTATTTGCTCGGGTTTTGGGGGAACAAATGGACGCAATAGAATTACTGAATCAAAAAGGGAAAAACAAAATCGAAGCTAGGAACCTTATCGCCGAAGCGATAGAGCTGGAGGCTTTTTCGCTGAAAGACTTCGAGAGCAGAGTCGGAGAGCTTAAGGAAAAGCAGATCGCGACGGTGCTCGAGGCGATCGAGGCTGTCACGGGCAAAAAATCCGCAAAGCCGGGCGCGGAGTACCTGAAATTTGCGGAAGGCTACATCCTGTCGGAAAACAACTCCTGCAAGCGCGAGGCTTCGCGCATTGTCGGAAATATGGCGGCGGACTATCCGGGCGAGCTCGAAGGAGCGGTGGAGGCTCTGCTTAAAAACACCCGCGACGAAGGAACCGTTGTCCGCTGGGGCAGCGCCTACGCGCTCGCGAGAATTATCGTTCTGGAGCCGTACAAAAACAGCGCGCTCGTTCAGACGGTCAGGGAAATATATGAAGCCGAAAAAGAAAACGGCGTAAAAAATCAGTACAAAAAAGCCTTGAAGCACATCAAGGCAATATAACAAAGCACGAACAAAACAGACGATTTCTGCGTTATGTTTTGCGTCGGCGATAATACAAAAACAGGCGGCAGCGCGGTCATTGATCGCGCCGCCGCTTTTTTGCCGCTTGGAAGTGAGTTTAAACAATTTTTTCGGCAGAATATCCAAACTTCTCTTGCAAAATCAACAACGATGCATTATAATAAACATAGCTGTACGCATAATTTAGCCGAATTTTGCGTAATCAATATTTTATTTAGGAGTGATCTTTATGAATGTTACCGTAACATCCGAAAACAAGGCGTATACCTTTATTATCTGCGGCAGAATCGACACGCTGACCGCGCCCGAACTGGAGGCAAAATTCCGCGAGATCGAGGCCGACGCGGAAAAGGTTGTCTTTGATATGACAGAGGTCGACTATATTTCGTCGGCGGGAATGCGCACGATAATTTATGTTCACAGGGCAATGTCCGAAAAAGAGGGACTGACGCTCAAAGGACTCACCAAAAACGTCAGCACGATCATCAATCTCACGGGCTTTAACAAAATTCTTAACATCGAGGAATAAGC
>ONIJ01000115.1 GCA_900317875.1 uncultured Eubacteriales bacterium | reverse complement strand
TGTGAGAGTGAGATACCTTGATGCCGAATTTTACATCCTTACCGCAGAATTCACATTTTGCCATGCGTCTGCACCTCCTTAGTCAATACAATTATTTTCCTAACTTTGTTATCATAACAGAAAATGCGAAAAAAAGCAAGTGTTTTTTCAAAATTTCTTTACTTTGTTTTTATACTTGTTTTTTTATCGCATTTGTTATATAATAACTACTAGGTATATTTTTAAAAAAGGAGTCGCTTATGCTTCTGACACTATTTAACGGCAATTTTACAATGGAGCAGGTTTTCGCGCAGATTCTTGCGGTGCTTGCCATCGTTTTCCTGATTCTGCCCTTCCATGAATGGGCGCACGCCTTTACAGCCTCCTGTTTGGGAGACAAAGGAATAAAGGCGAGAGGCAGGCTTTCGCTCAACCCCTTGAGTCACATTGATCCGATAGGCGCGCTGATGCTTCTTTTGGTCGGCTTCGGCTGGGCAAAGCCGGTTCCCGTTGATCCGCGCTATTTCAAGCGCCCGAAAGTCGGTATGGCGATCACTGCCCTGATGGGACCTGTTGCGAACGTAGTGGCTGCGCTCGGCGGTTTTCTTGTTCTGAACGGCTTGAAAACCTTCGCTTTATCTTCGGTATATACGGATTCGGGAAAAATCGTATATGAAAACGGAGAGCTTGTAAGGCTTCTTGAACCTACTGTTCTCGGTTATTTCCTGCTGTTTTATATTATAGTTAATCTCAATCTTGCGGTGTTCAACCTCATTCCTATCCCGCCGCTCGACGGCTCCAAAATAATGTTTGTTTTCCTGCCCGACAAGGCGGTCAACTTCTTCTACCGCTATCAGCAGATTTTCTTCATTTTGCTTTTCGTTCTGATGTGGCGCGGTGCCTTTAACGGCGTTATGTCAAGATGCACCAACTGGCTTTACAACGGCTTGGATTGGCTCACAATGCTGCCGTTTAAGCCTTTCGCATAGGGCTTGCCTATGGAAACTCAGCTTCAATACAAGCTGCCCGCGTTCGAGGGACCGCTGGATCTGCTGCTTACCTTGATTTCAAAAAATAAAATCGATATCTACGACATTCAGATTTCCGACCTCCTCGACCAGTATATGGAGCAAATCAGCCGAATGCGCGAGAATCAAATGGAAATCGCATCGGAATTCCTCACAATGGCGTCGCGCCTTGTGTATATCAAGTCGGTAATGCTGCTCCCCAAGTACGAGGAGGAGGCAGAGGAGCTCAAGAAAGAGCTTTCAGGTCAGCTTCTTGAATACGCCGTCTGCCGTGAAATTGCGGCTAAGCTCGGCACAATATATGACTTTGACACCTTTTTCCGCGAGGCTTCTCCCGTGGAGTTCGATATGACCTACAACCGCAGTCATCCCAGCGAGGATATTGCCAAGGCATACATCAGCGCCGTCGGCAGAGGAAAGCGCAAGCTGCCCCCGTCCGAGCAGGCTTTCTCGGGAATTGTGGCTCATAAGATCGTGTCGGTCAACAGCAAAATCATCCATCTGATGCGCCGCCTTTGGCGCGGAAAAAAGCTGGAGTACCACGAAATCTTCGAGGTGTGCGAGGGCAAGAGCGACCTTGTCGCCACCTTCCTTGCGACGCTTGAGCTCGTAAAGGGCAAGAGGATACGCATTGAGGGAGAGGGCGAGCACGCCGTTGTGCGAATGATCGAAAGAAATGAGGGAGAGCAAAGTGAGTGAGCAGGAAAACCTGAATATCTGTGCCGCGATCGAGGCGGTATTGTTTGCGGCAGGCGCTCCCGTTGAGCGCGAAAGAATCGCGCAGGCGCTTGAAATCACCCCGGATGAGGTCGATTCAAAGATTGCCGCGCTCCTCGATGATTATAACAAAGCCCAAACGGGCATAACTATCATAAGACTGAAGAATTCATATCAGATGGTTTCTCGCAAGGAGTACGCTCCGCAGATACGAACCGTAATGGATCTGCGCCGCAACACTCCGCTTTCACAGGCGGCGCTTGAGGTGCTTGCCGTTGTCGCGTACAACCAGCCTGTTACAAAGGCGTTTGTGGAGCAGGTGAGAGGCGTCGACTGCAGCGGAGTGATCGGAAGCCTTACATCAAAGGATTTGATCGAGGAAAAGGGCAGGCTGGAGCTTCCGGGCAGACCTCT
This sequence comes from uncultured Eubacteriales bacterium, assembly GCA_900317875.1. Taxonomy (GTDB): domain Bacteria; phylum Bacillota; class Clostridia; order Oscillospirales; family Acutalibacteraceae; genus Ruminococcoides. Next base: position 3,314 of record ONIJ01000115.1, on the reverse strand, counting down.
GCTCTACGGCACGACAGAAAACTTCCTGCGCTGCTTCAATATTTCCGATCTTGAAAACCTTCCTCCGCTTCCCGAAAGCGAGGAAAAGGAATCGGAGTCCAAGGAGGAGCCTGAGCCTAAGGAGGAGCAGGAGGGCGAATTGCCGCCTGAATAATTTGCGCAGGTCACAACACAGCAACAGGAGGGGATTTCGTGACGTGGCTTTATATTCTGCTCGGATTCATCCTGTTTATCGCGCTGATTATGCTGATTCCGATCGGCGTAAAGGTCGGGTTTAAGGACGAGCTCAAGGCGGTGCTGAAAATCGGTTTTATCCCTATTCAGCTTTATCCGCCAAAGCCTGAAAAAAAGAAAAAGAAAAAGCCCAAAGAGGAAAAGCCTAAGAAGGAAAAAAAGAAAGAGAAAGAGGAAAAGGAAAAGAAGCCGAGCCTTATCAAAGAGAAGGGCATAATGTGGCTGATTGACCTGATCCGCGACGCCGCCAATCTCGCTATGGGTATGATGAAGAGCTTTTTTAAGCACTTGGTCATAAAGCGTCTCAACATCAGCATTGTCTATCACGGCGAGGACGCCGACGACACCGCTGTAAAATACGGCTATTTCTGCCTTGCGGTTTATCCCGCTGTGAGCATTCTCGTAAAGGCTTCCAAATGCAAAAAATACGGCGTCGGGATTGCGCCGGATTTCAGCGAGGACGCGGAGTCGAGCTACGCGGCCGACATCTACGCCTATATCCGGGTTTTCTGGATATTCGCCCTCGTTTTCAGATACGGCTTCAAGGCGCTGAAGCTGCTTCTCAGCCTGAGACGCGGCAAGCAGCCTAAGGATAAAAAATCTGAGACCGCAAACGGTTTCACTGACAATAAAGGAGAGTCTGCTATGGAACATCCTATCGGCAATTTAATGAACATCACAATGGACAAAATCAAGGAGATGGTCGACGTTAACACTATCGTCGGAACTCCCATCACCGCTCAGGACGGAACCCTCATCATCCCCGTTTCAAAGGTCAGCTACGGCTTTGCTTCGGGCGGCTCCGATCTTCCCACAAAGAACGAAAAGAAAGACCTTTTCGGCGGCGGAAGCGGCGCGGGCGTAACTATACAGCCTATCGCCTTTCTCACCGTCTATCAGGGCAACGTCCGCCTCATCTCTGTAGGCGGCGAAGGCGGCATCGACAAAATTATGGGAATGGTCCCCGACGTTGTAGATAAGGTAAAGGGCTTCTTTAAAAAGGACAAAAAGACCGAAATCGACGTGACCGACGACTTCTCCGAAATCACTATCGACGACGTTGACATCTGACAGACATACTTTTTCGCTTTGCCCCATATAGTATACGGGGTGGTTCTGTGAAAAAACTGATTTCTGTTGCGCTTTGCGTTGCGCTCTGCTTTGTTTTTCCGGTTTCCGTTAAGGCGAATGACAAGCCCGAGATAAGTGCAAAGGCTTATGTGCTTTACTGCGTCGAAAGCGGAGATATAATTCTTTCAAAGAATGAAAACGAAAGAATGAAGCCCGCGAGCACCACAAAGCTGATGACGGTTCTGCTGACCTTGGAGCAGGCGGCAAAAAACGACTCCATCGTGACCTTTACCGACAAAATGCAGGCTGAGGGCAGCTCTATGTATCTCAGCGAGGGCGACAAGGTTCGGCTGAGCAATCTGGCTGTTGGAATGATGATGGCTTCGGGCAACGACGCGGCGAACGCGGCGGCGCTGACAATCGGAGGCAGCTTTGAAAGGTTTGCCCAGCTGATGAACGCGCGCGCCGAAGAAATCGGGATGAGCAACACACATTTTGTCACTCCAAGCGGTCTTGACGACGACAATCACTACTCGACCGCGCACGATATGGCTCTGCTTATGGCTCAGGGATTGGAGAACAGGGAGTTTGCAAGCCTCACCTCGCGCAAGAGCGCGGCTGTGAGCTTCATTTCGCCCGAGAACAAGCGTATTACATACGCGAACCATAACCGCCTGCTGAGGCTCTACGAGGGCTGCATAGGCGGCAAAACAGGCTATACCTCTGCTGCGGGCAGGTGCCTTGTGTCGGCGGCTCGCCGCGACGGGCTCACGCTCATTTGCGTTACTCTCAGCGACAAAAACGACTGGAATGACCATATTGCAATGTACGACTACGGCTTCGGGCAGTATAGCTGTTATCGCGGAGCCGAGGAGGAGCTGTGCCTCGACGTTCCCTGTGTGGGAGGCGAGAGCGATTCCGTTACGGCAATGAGCGAGGGCGGCAATGTAATTGTCTGCGACGGCAAGAACGCCGACAAGGTGGAAAAGAAGATTTATCTCGACAGCTTTGTCTACGCGCCTGTCAGCGAGGGTGACGTCATCGGAAGGATCGACTGCGTGCTCGACGGCGAGGTGCTTCGTTCGATTCCGCTGACGGCCGTTCAGGACGTGAAAGCCCGCAAAGTTAAAAAGAGTTTTATTAAGAAAATAAAGGAATTTTTTACATATGGCTAAAAACGAACCTATCCGACTGCAAAAGTTCATATCACAGTGCGGCGTAGCTTCGCGCCGCAAGGCTGAGGAGCTGATTTTACAGGGCAAGGTCAAAATCAACGGCAAGCCCGCAGTGCTCGGCGACAAGGTAACTCCTGCCGACAAGGTTTATGTCAGCGGCAAGCGGATCGTTATGCCCAAGACAAAGTTTCGCTACATTATGCTCAACAAGCCGCGCGGCTTCATAACCACGATGAGCGACGAGCGCGGAAGAAAATGTGTCGCGGAGCTGGTTAAGAACGTCGGAGAGCGAGTGTATCCGATAGGCAGACTTGACAAGGACAGCGAGGGTATGCTGGTTTTCACCAACGACGGCGAGTTTGCCAACAAGCTTATGCACCCGCGCAACAGTATATACAAGTATTACCGAGTGACCGTGCGCCCCGACATTACCGAGGAGCAGCTTATCAAGCTCGAAACCGGCGTTGAGCTGGACGGTGTTAAAACCGCTCCGGCAATCGTTCACGTAATCCATAAGGAGCAGGGAAGAGTAGTCCTTGAAATGATACTCCACGAGGGCAAAAACCGCGAAATCCGCCGAATGTGCGAGGCCGTTGGTTTGGAGGTTGCGCGCCTCAGACGCACCCAGATAGGCAGCGTGAAAATGGGTATGCTGAAGCAGGGCGACTGGCGCGACCTTACCGAAAAAGAGGTAAAAAACCTCACCGCAAATCCCATCGTAAACGGCAGAATTATTTAAATATAAAACTTATTACGGGTGCACGGCTTGTGCGCCCTTTTTTGTGTCCGTGCCGAATGATTTGCGATTTGCATTGCTGCGGGCATTAATCTATC
>ONIJ01000074.1 GCA_900317875.1 uncultured Eubacteriales bacterium | reverse complement strand
ACATATTGTATCAAATATTTTTGCATTTGTACATAGTTTTTTTATCTTTTTTACAGATTTTTTTAATTCTTTTGTGTCAAAAGTTGTTTGGGCAACCATTTTGACCTGCTTATTATTCTTTTCGAGAATAATCGGCAAAATTTCGTCCAATTCGCCCTCGCTGTTGAAGGTAAAATACTCGCAGCCGCAGTTGCCTATAATGCCTTGAACTTCGGGGTGACTGCGGTTGCCCGCGATCAGCATAACGTCGTTTTCGGGATCGGTCTCCGCGACGATACGGTGGATCTTCTTTACGAAGGGACAGGTGGCATCCTTGTATTCAAGTCCGCGCCGCTCCAGATCGTCGACAACGGACTTCGGCACTCCGTGGCTTCTGATGACGAGAATCTCGTCGCCGCCGAGCTCATCTACCGAGTCGATCGGGCGGCATCCCTTTTCGCGGAGCTCCTCAACCATTTCCATATTGTGGATTATGGGACCGAGGGTGCAGACCTTCTTTCCTTGGGAGAGCAGATCGTTGACTATATTTACAGCGCGGCTCACTCCGAAGCAGAAGCCTGCGGACTCAGCCTTTGTTAAGCTCTTTTGCATCCTCTTCCCTCATTTTCCTGATCTCGCCCATAATCATTCCGGTGGCGCCCTTGAGCTCGCGTCTGCCGCCCTCGGCGGTCAGCCCGAGATCCTCGGGATAAAGCGGGTTGCCGAAGTGGATTATGGTTTTTGAAAATTTATGCTTGAAGTTGCGCTTTGTGATACAGCAGGGAACCACGGGAAGCTGCATTTGCTGGGCGACGAGAGCACAGCCGCTTCGCGGACGGAGAAGCTCGCCCGTCTTGGTGCGGGTACCCTCGAGGAAAATTGTCATCACATTGCCCTCTTTGAGAATATCCTCGCCCGTTTTCAGCGCCTTGCCGTCGCCTGCGCCTCTGTCAACCGGAAAAGCTCCCAGAGCTCTTATCACAGCCGCGGCGAATTTGTTTCTGAACAGCTCGGACTTAGCCATAAAATAGAGCCTTCTTTTTTCGGACAGACCGAGCAGAACCGGATCGGCGAAGGACATATGGTTGCTCGCGAGGATCACGCCTCCCTCGGCGGGAATTGTGCCCTTATTCTTGACCTTATAGCGATACAGCAATTTATAGAAAGGCAAAAGGATCGCCTTTCCGATCGTGTAAAGCACCTTGTTCTGAGCCATCAGATGTTCTCCTTAATCACAGAAATGATTTTTTCAACGCTCTGCTCAAAATCGAGCTCAGTAGTATCGACAATCACGCAGCCCTCGGCAGGCTTCAACGGAGAGGTTTCGCGGTGAGTGTCGCTGTAGTCGCGGGTGATCACATCCTGAAGTATGTCCTCATATTTAACGTCCATACCCTTTTCCACAAGCTCTTTATATCTTCTGCCCGCGCGCGCCTCGGGCGAGGCGGTGAGGAAAATTTTTACCTGAGCGTCGGGAAGCACTACGGTGCCGATGTCCCTGCCGTCCATAATTACGTTGTGGTTTTTTGCCATATTGCGCTGCAAATCGAGAAGATAAGCGCGCACGGCGGGAATCTGAGAAATCTTGGAAGCCGTCATAGAAGCCTCGGGAGTGCGGATGAGTCCCGAAACATCCTCGCCGTCAAGCAGCACAATCTGCTCGCCCGCTTCGTTGAAGGTGAGGTCTACGTTGATTTCTGAGAGAAGCTGATTGACCTCGGGAGAATCAACAGGCTCCACTCCTTTGCGGGTGGCGGCAAGACCGATAGTGCGGTAGAGAGCTCCCGTGTCGACATAAATATAGTCGAGCGCCTTTGCGGCGCGCTTGGCGATTGAGGACTTGCCCGCTCCTGCGGGGCCGTCCAGTGCAATAGCGATAGACATAATTTTTTTCCTTTCTTATCTTAATGTGCCGAAAGCACAATTCATTCCGAATAATATGCGGAGTTTTCGCCCGCGAGCCTGCCCGTTGACCAGGCAATCTGCAAATTGAAGCCGCCCGTATAGGCGTCGACGTCGATCACCTCGCCCGCGAAGAACAGTCCCGAAACGAGCTTGCTCTCCATTGTTCCGGGATCGATTTCCGAGGTCTTTACGCCGCCCGAGGTGACTATTGCCTCCTCAATTGGTCTGAAACCGCTTATCGGCACCGTAAAGTTTTTAAGCAGCCCGCAGAGCCGCCTGCGCTCCTCGCGCGTGACGGAGTTGCACTTTTTATCAAACGGCAGTCCCCAGCGCTTGAGCACGGGAACGATCATCTTCCTCGGCAGCAGCTTTGAGAACGCATTTGAAATATCGCGGTTTATGTTCTCCGAAAAATCCCTCTGCAGCCGCTTGTCGAGCTGCTCGGAATCGAGCGCGGGCTTCAGATCGATCGAAGCCGTGTAGCGGCCGTCCGTGACGCCGCGAAGGTGCGAGCTCGCAGAGAGCACCATCGGGCCGCTGAGCCCGAAGTGCGTGAACAGCATTTCTCCGAAGTCGGAATAAACCGTTTTGGAATTAGAGTTGTCAATGATTTTGAGCGCGACATTTCGAAGCGATAAGCCCTGCATTGACTTGCACTCGGGATCGGGACTTTCGAGCGGCACAAGCGAGGGCTTTAATTCGGTTATTGTGTGCCCCGCCTGCTCAGCGAGGATGTAGCCGTCGCCCGTTGAGCCCGTGAGAGGATAGCTCTTGCCGCCGCAGCAAATAATCACGCTGTCGGCAAAATAGGTCTGTTCCCTGCCCTTTACTCCGACTGCCTCGCCGTTTTCCAGCACAAGGCTCTCCGCCGTGTCGTTTACGATTTTCACACCGCTGTCGAGCACGAAGCGGCGCAGAGTATCGACAACGTCAACAGCCTTGTCGGACTGAGGGTAAACCCTGTTGCCGCGCTCGGTTTTGAGCGGAAGTCCCAAGCCCTCGAAAAACTCATAGGTATCCGAGGGCGTGAAGCTGTTGATCGCGGAATACAGGAACCTGCCGTTGACAGGCACGTTGTTTATGAAGGCGGAAGCGTCGCAGTTATTTAAAATATTGCAGCGCCCCTTGCCGGTTATCATTATTTTTCTGCCCACTCTGTGGTTCTTTTCCAAAAGCGTCACCGAAGCTCCCAAGCCTGCGGCGGTTCCAGCCGCCATCATTCCGGCGGCTCCGGCTCCGACGACGATCACCTTTTTACCGGTCATTTTTTTCGCTCTTTACGTCGTAGTGACTGGTGTAAACGCCCTCGCGGTTCCAGACCTTTTCAAGCTCGCGGAAGGTGTCGGAAACCTCGTCCTTCATTTTGAGCACGGTCGCCACGATCAGCGCGTTGATGAGGCTGAGAGGCGCTACGAGCGAGTCGACGATCGAAGCCATATCGCTGCGCGCGATGAGAATCGAGTCGGCGGACGCGACGAGCGGAGAAGCCATACTGTCGGTTATCGCCACCGCGTGAGCGCCGCGGCTGCGCGCGAAATCCATCGCCTCCACCGCCATAGTGCTGTATCGCGGGAACGAGATTCCGATGATGATGTCGTCGCTGTCGATGCGGAAAATATGCTCGTACATCGTAGTCATACTGGTGGTGTTGATGACCGTCACGTTGTCAAAGATGAGCTGGAAATAATACGCGAGGAAGCCGGCGATCGCCGCAGTTGAGCGAACGCCGAAGATATAGATACGCTTAGCCTTGCAGATTTCGTCAACCGCGCGTGTGAAGTCCTCGTGGGAGGTTTCCTCGATCGTGCGGCGGATTTTTTCAATATCCTGCATAAGCACGCTGTCGAGGACGCTTCCGTCGCCTATTCTGCTGGAGGTGACCTCAATGCGCTGAACCGAAGTCAGCTTGCTGCGGATCATTTCCTGCATTGCCTTCTGCAGCTTGGGATAGCCGTCATATCCGAGCTCGGTTGCGAAACGCACGACCGTGCTCTCCGACACGCCGACGGTTTCTCCCAGCTTGGAGGCGGTCATAAACGCCGCCTTGTCATAATGCTCCTCAATGTAGAGCGCAATGCGCTTTTGACCTTTTGAGAAGCTGTTCATCATTAAGTCAATTCTGGTGAGAAGATGTGTTATCATCACAAGACTTCCTTTCATATACTCGTTTCATTTTATCACAAAGACTTGCAAAATTCAATGATTTTTGAAGGAAACCTCAAAAAATAAAATGTTTTTTTGAAACGGTCAGGTATTTTGGTTGCAAAAAACAAAGCTCTATGGTAAAATCAGTATATACTCATTTGGGAGATGATGAAATGATAGCGATAATCGACTACGGCGCCGGCAATATTCAGAGCGTGAGAAAGGCGCTTGCCCACATCGGCTGCGACTGCTTTGTTACCCGCGAACGCGAAGACATACTCAAGGCGGACGGCGCGGTGCTGCCGGGAGTCGGCTCCTTCGGCGACACCGTCGACAGCCTGAACCAATTCGGAATCAAGGACACGGCAGTGGAATATATCCGCAGCGGAAAGCCGTTTTTGGGGATTTGCCTGGGCTTGCAGCTGCTTTTTCCGAAAAGCGAGGAGAGTCCCGAGGCTGAGGGACTCGGGATATTTGACGGCAGCATCACGAAAATCCCCGGCGGTGAAGGCTTGAAGATCCCGCATATGGGCTGGAACAGCCTCGATATTCTGAAGCGCGGGCGTTTGTTCAAGGGGATCGGCGGAAATCCTTATGTTTATTTTGTCCACTCTTTCTTCCTGAATGCGGCAGATAAAAACATTGTCGCGGCTCAGACAAAGTACGGCGTGACGATCGACGCCGCCGTTGAAAGCGGCAATGTGTTTGCCACGCAGTTCCATCCCGAAAAGAGCGGCGACGTGGGACTGAAAATTTTGCAGAATTTTGCCGAGATCGTGGGAGGAAAATAATATGTACGCAAAAAGAATAATCCCCTGCCTCGATGTAAAAAACGGCAGGGTTGTAAAAGGTATGAGCTTTGTCAACCTCGTTGACGCGGGCGACCCCGTCGAGAGCGCAAAGCAGTATGACAAGGAAGGCGCGGACGAGCTGGTGTTCCTCGACATCACCGCTTCGAGCGACTCGCGCAACATCACGATCGATATGGTCGAAAGAGTCGCGGACTCGATATTCATCCCCTTCACCGTTGGCGGCGGTATCCGCAGCGTAGACGACTTCAACGCCCTGCTGCGCGCTGGCGCTGACAAGGTAAGCGTCAACTCGGCGGCGGTGCTGCGTCCCGAGCTCATCAGCGAGGCGGCATATAAATTCGGCAGCCAGTGCGTGGTCGCGGCGATCGACGCCAAGCGCAAAGGCGACGGCACCTGGGAGGTGTACGTCAACGGAGGAAGAAAGCCCGTGGGACTGGACGCGGTCGAGTGGGCTGTTGAGTGCGAAAGGCGCGGTGCCGGAGAGATCCTGCTGACGAGTATGGATGAGGACGGTCAGAAAAAGGGCTACGACCTTGCGCTGACAAGAGCTGTAAGCGAGCGCGTAGGTATTCCCGTGATCGCGAGCGGCGGCGCGGGAGCTTTGGAGCACTTTTACGACGCATTCACCGAGGGAAAGGCCGACGCGGTACTGGCGGCTTCTCTTTTCCACTTCGGTGAGATCCCGATTCCCGAGCTGAAAAAATACCTCGACGGAAAAGGCGTTCCCGTCAGGATGTAAAAAAGTTAAGGCTGTTTGGAGAACTTT
>ONIJ01000075.1 GCA_900317875.1 uncultured Eubacteriales bacterium | reverse complement strand
GCATTAACGAGAACGGCAAGCGGCGTGAAACGTATGTTGATTTTGATAAGGTCGAAGAGCTGCGCGCGGATATTGCAAAGCGCAAGGTGTTAGCGAAAGAGTTGAAAGAGCTGAAACGTCAGCTTCCCAAGACTACCAAGCCGAAAAAAGCTGAACGCGAATTCTCTACCTATGTGCGCGTTGGCGAGCAGCTCGACAGCATGGCTGCGACGGTTGCGAAATACAAAAAGCGCGCATGTTACACCGTTGTTCATGACTATGTGTTCGGCGAACAGCAGGACAAGGTTTTCATCCTGTACGGACTGAGAAGAACGGGTAAGACTACTCTGATTCGTCAAACCATTCTCAATATGAAGCCCGAAGAACGGCGAAAGGCGGCGTTTATTCAAATCAAATCGTCTGATACGTTGTCCGACATTAATACTGATCTCAAAACTCTTGAAGCGCAGGGGTATCAATACATTTTCATAGACGAAGTGACCTTGATAGAAGATTTTATCGAAGGTGCAGCATTGTTCTCGGATATTTATGCCGGGAGCGGTATGAAGCTTGTCCTTTCGGGAACGGACTCGCTGGGCTTTATCTTCACCAAACATGAGCAGCTTTATGACCGTTGTGTCATGCTGCACACCACCTTTATTCCGTACCGCGAGTTTGAAAACGTTCTCGGCATTAGTGGCATTGACAACTATATCCGCTACGGCGGCACGATGAGCATCAGCGGCGTGAATTACAACGATTCTACGTTCACGACCAAGCAAAGCACCGATGAATATATTGACAGCGCGATTGCGCGAAATATTCAGCACTCATTGAAATACTATCAGGACGGCGGACACTTCAGGCATCTATATAATTTATACGAGAAAGGCGAGCTGACTAGCGCAATTAACCGTGTTGTAGAGGATATTAACCACCGATTTACAAAAGAAGTCCTCACGCGGACGTTTTCATCACATGATTTGTCGCTTTCCGCGCGAAATCTGCTGTACGACAGAGAAAATCCCATTGATCTGAATCAGACGATCGACAAAGAAGCGGTAACTGCAACGTTGAAATCCATGCTCGATATTCTCGATAAGGAGGAACAGGAGATTGAAATCGACGAGGTTCACGCCTATCAGATAAAGGAGTATCTTGCCTTGCTCGATTTGCTGATGGAGGTAGATTTGCTGCATTTGCCAAACGTAAATCAGCGAGACAGTATCACCGTTGTAACACAGCCGGGGCTGCGATACGCGCAGGTTACAGCACTTGTAAACAGTATGCTGCTTGATGAAAAATTCAGTTCATTATCGGCAGTGGAACGCAACCGTATTATAGAGCGGATCATGAGCGAAATCCAAGGCAGAATGATGGAGGATATTGTGCTGCTTGAAACAAAGCTTGCTAACCCCGATAAGGAGGTCTTTCAGCTGCAATTTGCAGTGGGCGAGTTTGATATGGTCGTCGCCGATCCGAAAGCGCTGACTTGTGAAATCTGTGAAATCAAGTATAGCCAAGAGATTGTTCCTGCACAGTATCGTCATCTGACTGACGAAGAAAAGTGTGTGCAGACCGAACACCGCTTCGGAACGATTACAGCCAGAACCGTCATTTATCGAGGAGAAACCTTTGATTCAGAAAATGTCCAATATGTTAATGTTGAGGAGTATTTAAATCAGTTGGGTAAAATGTATAAAAAGCAAAAAGTGTTTTATTAAATGGTGTGCTTCTTAGTTTTACCTACAAGTTTATAGAATTATTCATTGAGCAAATAACAAAAGGAGCTGTCGCACTAAGCCCTAATCTTTCGATTTGCGACAGCCCCTTGTTGGTACCTTACCGCGATTGTGAACAATTGAATTCGGACAAGCTGTTGTGATTGCAGTCATCGCCCTGTTTTTTCATTGTTTCAATGCGGCAATTTCAATGAAGTTATTCTTTTTTCTTATAATAACAGTAGAATGCAATGACCCCGGCTGTCAGGATAATCAGCAATAGTACAGCATAAGGGAGGGTCGTTCCTGTCTGCACCGTGCTGTTATTGGTTGTGTTTGGTTTATTCTGATTGGGGGAGGTAGCTTTTTGCGTGGCTTCCTGTGCCGCCTTCCACTTCGCATAAACCGTTGTGTCTTTCTCGATTTTAATGGTTGTTACCGCGTTTTTCAGAGCTGAATCGGAACACCAGCCGTCGAATACATAATTCTGCTTTGTCGGGACGTACTTTTTCAGTTCAACTTCCGCGCCGGCGTCAACCTTAACGCTGTCCAGCTTGTTTCCGCCGTTTGTTTCAAAGCTGAGCGTATACTGAGTGGCGACACCGTCTTTTTCAAAGACTGCCGTGACAACGGTCTTTTCCGCAGGCATGGTAAATACGGTTTCTGCTGCATTCGCATCTTCGAAAGACCCGCCGTTGGAGGACTCCCAGCGCACAAAGTGATAGTCTGCGTCTGCTTCCGCTTTGACGGGAGTTTTGGAATCCTTTGCATAGAAGCCGTTCGCGCCGGTAACAATCGTTCCGCCCTCGGTTTCCTTGAAGGTCAACTCGTTTGCTCCTTCACCCGGAAGCGGACGCTCTCCCGTGAATTTCGCAACTAACTCCACGTCTCTTTCTACTCTGAAACGGTACTGCGCATTCCCGGAAACCAGCTGATCGTTTTCATACCAGCCGTTAAAGGTGCAGTTCTCAAACGGAACAGCTGTCATTGTTGCATAGGAGCCTTTGGTATATGAACCGCCTCCGATAACATTGCCGCCCTTTTCGTTGTCGGAATTTGCCGAAACATAGAATGTATTGTCTTCCGAGTTGGCACCGACCAGTTCAACAGAGGGAGCCAGCGCGGCGCCGTTTTTGCTGAGACGATAGGGTACAGATGAGCCTGTTGAGGTATCTTCTGCATCGTTTCCTTCAAAATGATCTAATGTCGCATTCAACGTATCCCCTGATGAAATGGCAACATCAAAGTAGCCGACGTTCTTGACATAGCTTGCTGTTTGGTAGCTGTACTCATTGACGGAATAGGTCAAGGTTCCGTCTCCGGTCGCTGTGAGCTTAATGGAATAGTCGGCGTCCGCAGGCAAATAAACCAGTTTTTCGCCATCCGAGGTGAACTCGGCGGCAATGTTGGAATTTGCTATCTGCTGCGGCGTGTCATTCAGAATTTCGGCAACAAGCGTTCCGTCCGCGTTGTAAACATCAACGTCAACGGGACAATTGATATGTACCACTCTGTAGCAGTCGATGACAAATAATCTGTGACCGTTTACCGTATAGTTGCTATCCTCTGACTGCAGCCATGACAGACAAAGCTCAGGATAATGCGCCGTGAAAAGCATACCGGCATTGCAGGCAAGTGTTGTGAGATCCTCGCAGTTGTTTGTGATAAGAGAAGCGACGACAGCGCGTGCCAAATCCTTTATTGCCGTAACCAGTGCGTTCGGTGCTCCCCCGTATCCCGCAAGGTTAATGCCAGCTTCCGACAAGGATTCCAGCAGGTATCCTGTCATCAGTTCACATACGCTGTCCATACCGTCATAGATGAAGCTCGTGGCGATATCCAGCAGATGCGATTTGACTTTCTTCTCAAAAATACCCGGAAAGACTTCCTTTAGCTTGTACTCTTCATAGCCCTCTCCCATTAGCTGAGAGACAACAACTCTCACCGTGTTTTGAAGGTTATCCGTATAGTCGGATCTATTTTTGAAGCCGAGCGACAAATCGAGCATCAGGTCATTCAGGAAGGTTTCCATCGATTTATCAGTATCACTGATGAAACGTGCGTCTACCTGAACATCAAAATTCGGAACCCAGTAGTAAAGGGGGGCGCCGAATACACTGCGACTTTCCCAATGACCGAAATCGGCTTTCACGGCAAACGCCGGGTCAATCTTTTTGGCTTGGAAGGTGTTCAGTATGTGAGTATCCTTTCCGTTCTTCTGCTTGATACACTTCAGCACCTCAGAGGTGTTTAGCGCCCGAAACTTTTCAAACATTTTGTCAAAGTCCTCTTTGTTGCTGTCTGTCAGATAGCTGGGGATCACAGGCTCGTCTACACCGTAACGGATAAATCCCCAATCCCTCATGGCGACCTTGGGAACCAGATCGTTAGGGTTGACGATGTTGTGAATGTTGGTGTAAGATCCGGCTTCTGACCGTGAAACATGACCCACATTCTCGCCCTGCGGTGGCTCAAAACAGTAAGCATAAATGTTTTCGGGATTCAGCGAAACGCCGCCTGCCGACTGTGCTTTTGTGATATCGGCAGCAACAAGGTTTGCGGTGATGCCGCCGCGGCTGTAGCCCGCGATCCAGACCTTGACATCGTCGCAGAAGCTGCTTTTGTGGTCGCGAATGTATTTTTCCAAAAATTCCCTGGCGTGTTCGGCGGCACGGCGGAAGCCCTCATGTCTGCCTGTTTTTCCGATGGTAAAGTTTCCTGCCCATTCCGCCTCATATCCGCCGCCGCGAGTTGCCATGGCAACAAGGGTGTAATTTTTGTTGTTGACGCGGATTTTTTTGCTGCCGATAACAACACCCATGGAATCCTCGCTCGGACGTTCGGTATAGTCGTTGTTAACTTCTATCAGATTCTCATCGAATCCGCATTGCTTGAGCAAATCCTTTGCGTTTATTGCCTGATTGTCGTAATCGGTTTCATTGCTGCTGAAAGCGGACAGCTCGAAGCATAATGACATGGTTGCAAGACTCGCTTGGTACTCGGAAGCGTTTTTGGAAAAATATTTGTCATCATAATAGAAGTCAGACTGATAGTCTCTTTCGTCTCCCGTGCGATAACGGAATTTGCCTGTCGCTTTTTTTGTGATGTTTCCCGCAATTTCTCCGAAGGTGAATTCTAACTGATCAGGATCGGTTACCTCGTAATAACCCGCGTTTTGAATATCATTCATTAACTGCTGACCAAACGCTAACTCCCATCCCGAAAGGCTGTGGAAAAAGCCCAGCGTATAAAGGGAAAGATCGCTGTTTTTCTCCTTTATAGAGGAAGCGTCATTATACGCGGCATTGGCATAGTCATAATATTTCCGACCATCAGACCATGTGTATCGACCTGTGGTTTTATAATGACCTGATTCCGGCAGACCGTCTGAACACAACACAATGTTCTTCACGATATTGGCTTCATCCGTAATTCCGTCAAGAATCGAGCTGCTTATTCTGAGAGCGCCGCTGATGTCAGTGCCGCCGAAAGCGTCAATCGAGTCGATGGAAGTGTAGAGTTCGTTCACATTATCGGTTAAGTCGCAAATCTTGTAGGACTGCGTGTCAATTCCCACGATAGCTATATAGTTGGTTCCGTCTGCTGCAAGCACGGAATCACAAAAGATTTTTGCCGCCTTGTTCTGGACAACGTGGGGGGCGCCGGCCATACTGCCCGACGTATCCAGGATCAGCACAGAATATCGGACAATGTCGTTTTGTGACAATGCCTGACCGCTAATTGGAATCATTGCGAACAGCAGGCAGAGCGTCAGAAGGCAGCAAAGTGCCATTTTTAAGTGTTTTATTTTCATATGTATCTCCCTTCTCAATTGAACCCCGCAGTTTTTGTGTTATACTCCTTTCTATCAATATTTCGGGGACTATTTTTCATTTTTCAGGCAATAAACCGTTTGCCCCTGATCATTCATTTTTTCAATTGCGAGGTTCTTCGGAAGAACCAGTGCAGGTTTACAGGAGTGTTTTTTTGTGATGTTTTCGCTGTAATTGTAATTGCCGTCCAGCACCCATGCGTGTGTATCATCCCAAAGATATGCTGAACGCAGCCACTGCGTCGACGGAGAGTAGCGGTGCTGTTCCGTCTCAAACCACGGAATGGGATTCCCCTCGCGCGCCAGATATCCGTCTTTAATTCCCAATTCTTCTGCAGACAACAGAAAAACCGCACGCCGGATTGTTTCTGTTGTTCGCCGGTAATCGCCGCGTGTAATGGTTTCTTTGGCGGTAATTACAATGTCAGCATCAATCATCAGGCTTCTCAGTTTCGGGGAATAGCGTTTGATAAAAGTATGATTGAGGTACTGATCTATCATACTGTCCGCGTAATAGCTTCCGCCCGCGCCGAATATGCTTTCTGACTGATATGCGACCGATTCATCGATTAGATTCTGTCGGCAAATCAGTACGCCGCCACTGTAATTGCTGCATAGAACTGTATATGGTATATATTTCCCTGACTCTGTGATCAGGATAACGTTTTCATCTGATTTCAATGACGGTACCAAGTCTGCGATAGTTTCGGGCGAAATGAAACCAGCGGTGCTTTCCTTCTGAATATGGCAGGCAGAAAGGACGGCCGCGAACAGAGAAAGCAGAATAAAAAGAATACTTTTTTTCATAGTCATCAAATCCTGATTACTATATTATCGGATAAATGATACCACATAATTGCTAAAATTGCAACATGTTATTAAAAGTTTTGTTTGTTTTTGAGCAAATTGATTATACCATAATCCAAACAGGCGAATCTATTGCCTTCTAATAACGGACTTTTCATATAGAGGTATGGCTTTCAGGGCATCGACAACTATAACCGATATGTCAATGCGGAGGAGTATTTGAATCGGTTGGAGATATGAAGTAATAAAAATAAGCACTCAAACGCTCCCAAGAGGGTACATCGGGGTGCATTGTATCAATCATTACAGCCAATGCCAGTATGAGTGTTGATAACGGACTTAAGTTGTCAACGCTCATTTTTTATTCAATTTCTACCGATTTGTTTGCGGTGAGCAGGTG
>ONIJ01000080.1 GCA_900317875.1 uncultured Eubacteriales bacterium | reverse complement strand
TCGGAAGTTATAAGTCATTTCCGTTTTAACAATGCAGGGGCGCACCGATGGTGCGCCCCTGCGTATTTATTATGGGAATCAGCTGATCCAAAGCTGTGAAAAATTCCGAATTCCGAATTACGAATTGATCTCCAGCCCTTTTGTTGTTTTAAGGAATTCTGCAAGCTTTGCGTAAATCACGTCAACGCCGCCCTCGCTGTCGCTCTCGATGTTGAGGGGCATAATCGGATCGTGAACCGAAAGGCGGAGCAGGAACCAGCCGTCGCCGTTTTCCTTATTAAAGGAAACGCGCACGCCCTCGCGGTTGTCGTCGGCAAGCTGCCAGTCGGGCTGAGCCTCGGCATAGGCGGTCAGGTCGGTGATTATCCTCTCGCCGCAGGCACGGAAATCCTTTTCGCTGATTTTAAAGCGGATCTCGCGGCTTTCGAGCGGCTCCTTCAAATCGGCGGTGAGGTCGCTCAGATCCTTGCCCTCCTTGCGGAGCTGAGCCGCCTTGATTATGATTTTGGTGCAGAGATACGCGCCGTCGTCGAGGAAATAGTTCTCCCTCATCGCCGCGTGACCTGAGGTCTCGATCGCAAGCGGACAATTCACGCCCTCGGCGTTGAGCTCAAGCGCCTTGTCGATAACGTTCTTGTAGCCTCTGCGGTAGCGGTAATGCTTTCCGCCGAGGTTTGTTTCGATAAATTCCTTCAATCCGCTCGAGGTGATCGAGTCGGTCACAACGGTGCCGCCTTCATTTCCCTCAAGCGCAATCGCCGCCGCGACCGCTACAAGACGGTTGCGGTTTATTTCGTTGCCCTTGCTGTCCACGGCTCCTCCGCGGTCAACGTCGGTGTCGAAGATAACGCCCAGATCCGCCTTGCTTTCGAGCACTGCCTCGCAGATCGAAGCCATAGCCGTCGCGTCCTCGGGGTTCGGAACGTGGTTCGGGAACATTCCGTCGGGCTCAAGATAGCGGCTGCCCGTGGTGTCGGCGCCCAGAACCGCGAGAACCTTGTCCGCGTAAAAGCCGCCTGCGCCGTTGCCGGCGTCCACAACAATATGGAAGCCCTTCAGCGGATGGTCATAGTCCTCGGCGTTTACCTCTTTTTTGATCTTCTCGCACAGACCTTTTGCGTAGTCGCTCATATAGTCCACGTCGGTGATCGTGCCGCCGTCCTTTTCCTCGGGGTGCTCGTCGTTCTGGGCAAATTCGAGGATCGCCTCGATGTCGCTGCCCTCAAGTCCGCCGCCGCGCGTGAAGAATTTCAGTCCGTTTCTATTATAAGGGTGATGGCTCGCGGTGAGCTGCAGCGCGCCGTCGCAGCCCAGATCGACCGTCGTCATAAACATCGACGGAGTGGAGGCAAGTCCGCAGCGCAGAACCTGAGCGCCTGCCGCCGCAAAACGTGCGGTGGTGACCTCCATAAGGCGCGGACCGGAGATCCGGCTGTCCCTGCCGACCGAGATTTTCAGCTCCGAGGGAGCCTTTCCCGTCTTTTGAGCGAGCCAGAGCACAAAACCGTCCGCCATTTTAGCGGCTGCCTCGTCCGTAAGGTTGACATTTTGTCCTTCAACTCCCTCAACCGCGACGCCGCGGATGTCGGTGCCGCTCTTGAACTGCTTAAAATACTCGTTTAACATATTTTTTCCCCTTTCAATATGTAGTGGCTTATCCCTTTTATTATAGCTCCAAACCCCAAAATCGTCAATACAGCCGCGGTATTTCGCCGGGATCGGCGCTTTTCGGGGCAGAGGGCAAAATTAAGTTTGGAAAATCGCCACCTTGTTTTTTGCTAAAAAGGAATTAAGTTGTTGAATATGCCCAAGAAGATTGACGGAAATTTGACGAAGATAATTGCGTTAAAGAATTAACTTATAAGATATATACAAAATCTTAGACGTATAATTGGCTACTATTGACATTAAAACGACGTTGTGCACAAACTGCGGTGCGAAAAATTGTTGACTTTTTCGGAAAGTTGAGTATAATAACAAGTGTCAAGTCAATAGTCCGCTTGACATTCGGCTTATTAAAAGCCACTGCAGTGACAACTTAATAGCAAGCAGCCGATAATAAATCATGATTTGCCAAATGGTAAATGGCGCACGTTTTATTAAAGGAGGAAACTATATGACACCCATCATGAACTTACACAATATTGATGTTGCCCAGTTCCTCGCCGTGCTTGATACCTGCGAGGGCAATGTATATCTTGTAACCAACGAAGGCGACAAGCTTAATCTCAGATCAAAGCTCTGCCAGCTCGTAGGCTTGACAAAGCTGATCGAGGGCGGTAAGATCGCAGAGGCAAGCATTTACTGCGAGAACAAGAATGATGAGAGCAAGCTGTTCAGATTCAACTTCTTCGGCGATATGTCGGAAGCTCAGGTTGGATAACAAGAGCACATCAGGAAAGTATATTTGAAAAGATTTTGTCGATTAATTAATTACACTATCCACGTTTTCACGTTAATTTCAAAACTTCTAAACGGGAAAAAGGTCGCCTTACGGCGGCCTTTTTTTCGGTCGGGTGCCGCGGCGCGTTAATCGAGCGCCCGACAGCGGCGGAAAAAGCGCTCCAAACAATAAAAGCCGCAGTTTGCGAAGTAAAAGACTTGATTTTTTCGGAGAATGGTGTTATAATAGGGAACGATGAATAGTTTAAACTAAAGGAGTGGGCAGTCAACCCGCTCCTTGTTGTTTAGGAGGGACAGCAATGGCGAAAAGCAAAGGCGGAGTTACCGTGTCAAAGGTTTGGGAGCTGTGCGAGCCGATTGTCAGCGGCCTGGGGCTTTCGATCTGGGACGTCCGCTATGTGAAAGAGGGCGCAGATTGGTACCTCAGAGTGTTTATCGACAAGCCCGAGGGCGTCGACATCAACGACTGCGAAAAGGTATCCCGCGCGATCAACGATCCGCTCGACGAGCTCGATCCGATCGAGAGCGCCTATTGCCTGGAGGTATGTTCTCCCGGCATTGAGCGCGAGCTTGTGCGCGACGAACACTTTGAAAGGTTTATCGGCGCGGACGTAATGGTAAAAATGCTCAGGCCAGTTGAGGGCATCGGCAGAGAGTTCAAGGGCAGGCTAAAGTCCTACGACGGCGGCGAGGTCACTATTGAAGACCACAGCGGCGAGAATGAGCTCAGCTTCAACAAAAAGGAAGCGGCTTGGATAAAGCTCGACGACTTTGATATATAATATAGAAACCGAATTAAAAAAGCACATCACCGATTTGATCAACAGAAAGGAATGGTTGGAAAAATGACTAACAAGGAATTGTTTGAGGCGCTGAGGATGTTTGAAAAGGAAAAAGACATTCCTATGGATT
>ONIJ01000145.1 GCA_900317875.1 uncultured Eubacteriales bacterium | reverse complement strand
GTTGCGATCCTCGCTGCGGCTGTCACGGTATTCTCTGTCAAGATCAAGAAGAACTGATATAAAACTAATAAAAAGCGGACAGTCTTTGCGGTCTGCTTTCTGTCTGGAATAAGTATAAGTCACAACAAAAAACGGGCTTGGCTCATCCTTTATCGGAGAGCCAAGCCCTGTTGATTTTTAAATTACATTGTGCCGAAGATACGGTCGCCCGCGTCGCCAAGACCGGGGCAGATGTAGGCGTTTTCGTTCAGACAGCGGTCGAGGCTGCCTACATAGAGCTGAATATCAGGGTGCGCCTTCATCAGGGTGCTGACTCCCTCGGGAGCCGCGATAACCGACATAAATTTAATTCTCTTGCCGCCGCGCGCCTTGATAAAATCAACCGCCGCAACAGCCGAGCCGCCGGTTGCGAGCATCGGATCTACAATAACGATCTGCCTGTCCTCGATCGACTCGGGCAGCTTGCAGTAGTATTCGTGAGGAAGATGAGTTTCGGGATCGCGGTAAAGACCGATGTGGCCGATCTTAGCGGATGGAACCAAAGCCAGAATTCCGTTTACCATTCCGAGTCCCGCGCGGAGAATCGGAACAACGGCGAGCTTTTTGCCGTTGATAACGGGCTGGATCGTCTTTTCGATCGGGGTAGTGACCTCGATGTCCGCCGTGGGCAGGTCAGCCAGCGCCTCGTAGCCCATCAGCATTGCGATTTCCTCAATCAGCTTGCGGAACTCGTTTGTACCTGTGCTCTGCTTGCGGAGCAGGGTTATTTTGTGTTTGATTAACGGGTGCGTCATATAGGATACTGACATTTCAAATCCTGCCTTTCTATATCTTTTTGTTTCTCAAATCATTTTTTCAGAAATTCTACGATTTTCTCAAACTGCATTGAGTGCGACGCCTTAACAAGCACGGTGTCGCCTTCCTTTACAAGGCTGCCGAGCTTTTCTTTGAGCGCGTCAATGCTTTCGAACCATTCGCCGTCCGCTCCGCGCGCGAGCTCCTTTGCGAGAGGTCCCACAGCGATCACGCTGTCCACGCCGATTTCCTTGGCGTAGGCTCCCGTGTCGAAATGGAGAGAAAGCTCGTTTGAGCCGAGCTCCTTCATATCGCCGAGGACGGCGACCTTTCTGCCGCCGAAGTTCATCAGGGTGTCGAGCGACGCCTTCACCGAGGTGGGATTCGCGTTGTAGCAGTCGTCGATTATCCGTATGCCGTTTGCGTTGATCACGTTTGCACGGCTGCCGACGGTTTTGTATGCCTCAACTCCGTTTTTGAGCTGTTCGTCGCTCAATCCGAGCAGTCTGCCGACCGCGACCGCCGCCAGCGCGTTTGAAACCATATAGCTGCCGATCGCGGGAATGGTAACGTCGAGGCGCTTTCCGTCAAAGCAGAGTGTGCAGCTTACGCCGCCCTCGCCGTTGTTTTTGATGTTTTCCGCGAAGCAGTCGTTTTTCCTGTCGAGCCCGAAGAATATCGGGCGCCGTCCCTGAACCGACTCAACGGTGGAGAGCTTGTCGTCGTCGCCGTTGAGTATGAACGCCGCGCCGTCGCGCGCGTGAATGAACATCTCGGTTTTGGCGCGCAGGACTCCGTCTCGGTCGCCGAGATTTTCAAGGTGGCAGCAGCCGATGATCGTCAGCACGCACACCGTGGGCTGAGCCATCTCGGCAAGGCGCGTCATTTCGCCGAAGCCCGAAATGCCCATCTCGATAACCGCCGCCTGCGCGTCCTCGGGCATCTGAAGCAGAGTCAGCGGAACGCCGAGCTCGTTGTTGAGGTTGCCCTGAGTTTTATGCGTCCTGTATTTCTGCGAAAGCACCGCGTAGAGCATTTCCTTTGTAGAAGTCTTGCCCACGCTGCCAGACACTCCGACAATCGGGATGTCGAACTTTTCGCGGTAAGCTCTGCCGATTTTTTTCACCGCGTCCAGTGTAGAGGGCACGAGAATGCAGGGCTTTGAGGGGTTTTCGGGAACGGCTTCGCAGATCGCGCATACCGCTCCGCTGTCAAAGCATTTTTCAATAAAATCGTGTCCGTCGACGCGTCCGCCCTTAATGGCGAGAAAGAGCGAGCCGCCCTTGATTTCGCGGCTGTCGCGCTCGACCGAGGTGATAGCGGTATCCAGCAGCGCCTCGTCGCCTATGTATTTGCCTGAGCAAGCCGCGGCTATTTCGCGAAGTGTAAACTTTTTCATAAGGTTTCCTTTTTGTTGTACTTTTCAAGCGAGTTTTGGATGATGAGCTCGCAGAGGTCGGAATAGCCGATGCCCTCGACCGCCGCCTCCTGCGGAAGCAGGCTGGTGGGAGTCATTCCGGGCAGGGTGTTCGCCTCAAGGCAATAGGCGTTGTTGCCCTTGTCAAGAATAAAATCTACGCGGGCGTAGCTTTCAAGATGAAGCGCCTCGTAGGTTTGCAGCGCGGCCTCGCGCATCGCCTTGTCCTGCTCTTCGGTGATGTCCGCAGGGCATTTTTCCTCGGCGGCGCCCGCCTGATACTTGGTTTTGTAGTCGTAGAAGCCGTCGCGGGGAATGATCTCGATCGGAGGAAGCGCCTTTCCGCCGACGATGCCGACAGAGAATTCTCTGCCCTTGACATACTGCTCGACGACGATCTCGCTTTCGCCGTAGGAGAACGCCTCTCTGACCGACTTTTTAAATTCCTCTTTTGTTTCAACGATGGTGATGCCCACGCTGGAACCGCCCGAGCAGGGCTTTACAACGCAGGGGAAAATCTGCCAGCTTTCGGTGTCCTCCTCGTTTTTGAAGATTTCTCCGCGCGGAGTCAGAATTTTTTTCTGGATGAGCACGCTCTTTGTAAGACCTTTGTTCATCGCGAGCGCCGAACCGAGATAGCCCGAGCCCGTGTATTTAAGTCCCAGCAGATCAAAGGTCGCCTGGATCTGTCCGTTTTCGCCTTCGCCGCCGTGGAGCGCAAGGAAGGTGATGTCCGCCGAGCCGCAGATGTCGATGACGTGCTCGCCGATAAAGCGGTTGGTTTTGTCGCGGCGGTTTTCTTTGATTTCATCTATGTCGGAAATTGTCTCACCGACGCTTGCGCTGTCGGTAAAGCTGTAATTCTGCTTGAACAGCTCGTCAATATCCAAAATATCCTGCTCATAGCCCGTAAAAACGTCGAGCAGAACGACCTGATGACCTTTTTCTCTCAGTGCGGCGGCGACTAAAAGTCCCGAAGAAATCGAAACGTCTCTTTCGGTGCTGGTGCCGCCTGCAAGAACAACTATTCTCATAATTAAATTTCCCCTTTTGCAGGCTTAAAACATAAAGCCGTTATAGCCCCAATAGCTCTCTTCCTCAAAGGTTACATAGCAGAATTCGCCGCTGATCTTTGCCTCGTCGCTTAAGATCATGCAAATAGCTTTGTTGAGCTTCTGATACGTGCTTTTGGTTGAGCCTCCGAAAATCTTGACGGTGACCATTGCCATATCGGAATCGCTGTCGCGGTGAAACGCCATATCGGCGCCGTCGTCGATCGCGACCATAAGATAGCGGTCGCTTTTGCCGGGAATTATTCCGATGCAGTCAAAGAGCCTTCTCTTGATAATCTCTTTTTGGGGTGAAGTGAGTTTTGCGTTTGTTTTAACATTGATAAATGGCATTTGCGTGATAACTCCTGTTTTACTGATTTTTTGCTAACATCTTATAAAAGTGTTTTATCAGAAGTCAGTATTAATTATATTCGTAACTTATTATAATATTAATCCCGTGCGTTGTCAATTCGGCAGGCGCAAAATTCGCCTGCTTTTTTATATCGGCATAAAACGCTCCGGCGCTTGCGTGCGGTTTCCGTTTTTTGCGCCCCAAAAGCGGTTATGAGCGGTCGTAAACGTTGTTGCCCTCGCAGTCGATCGCGACAATGCAGGGGAAATCCTCAACGGTGTATCTTCTCACCGCCTCGGTCCCGAGGTCGTCGTAGCAGAGGATCTCCTCCTTTTTAATGCTTTTTGCGATCAGCGCGGCGGCTCCGCCTATCGCGGCAAAATAAACCGCGCCGTTCTTTTTGATGGAGTCGATGACCTCCTGCGAGCGGGCGCCCTTGCCTATCATTCCCTTCATCCCCAAATCGAGCAGGGCAGGGGTGAATTTGTCCATTCTGTAGCTCGAGGTTGGGCCCGCGGGGCCTACGGCGTAGCCGGGCTTTGCGGGAGCGGGGCCTACATAATAAATCAGCTCGCCCCTGACCTCAACGGGCAGCGGCTCGCCCTTTTGTATCAGCTCAAAAAGGCGTTTGTGCGCGGCGTCGCGGCCTGTGATTATCGTGCCCGTGAGCAGAACGCTGTCGCCTGCCCTTAGGCTTTTAATATCCTCGTCCGTAATCGGAAGCGTTATTTTTTTGCTCATCATATCCTCCTAAATCTCGCACTCGGCGTGGCGCGCCGCGTGACAGCAGATGTTGACTGCAACCGGCATTCCGGCGATGTGTGTGGGCGAAGTTTCGATATTCACGCCCAGAGCGGTGGTTTTTCCCCCCAGACCTGCGGGGCCGAAGCCCATCCTGTTGATTTTTTCAAGAAGCTCGTCCTCCATCGCGGCGTAGCGCGGGTCGCTGTTTTGGGAGTCGATGGGGCGGAAGGTCGCTTTTTTGGCGAGCTGTGCCGCACGCTCAAAGGTGCCGCCGATCCCGACTCCGACCACTATCGGAGGACAGGGATTCGGGCCTGCGGCACGTACGGTGTCGAGGATGAATTGCTTTACGCCCTCGGCTCCGTAGGCGGGAGTGAGCATTTTGATCGCGGACATATTTTCGCTGCCGAAGCCCTTGCCGCCCGCGACGATCCTGATTTTGTCGCCGCTTACGATTTTGGTATGGATGACAGCGGGAGTGTTGTCGCGCGTGTTAACGCGGTCAAAAACGGGATCGCTCACCACGCTTTTGCGGAGGTATCCCTCGTCGTACGCCTCGCGCACGCCCTGCTGAACGGCTTCCTCAAAGCTGCCGTTTTCAACGCATACCTTGTCGCCGTACTCCACAAAGAGCACCGCCATTCCGGTGTCCTGACAGAGCGGGATCTCCTCGGCGGCGGCGATCTTATCGTTTTCGATGATTTGGCTCAGCACGCTTTTTGCGACGGGAGAATCCTCAATTTCAAGCGCCTTTTCAAGCTGCCCGAGAATATCTCCGCCTATAAAATAGTTGCAGTCCATAAACAGTTTTTTTACCGACGCGGTGATCCGTGCTGCGTCAATCGCTCTAAAGTTCATAAATATTATCCTTTCAGTGTCGTAAATGCGGCTTTCTGCCGCTATGTATTTCATTATAAAACTTTTTTAAAGGTATTTCAATATTTTTTATTTTGTGATACAATAATGGTGAAGTTTGAAATTTGAAAAGGGTTTGATAAATATGAGTAAAATTCTGGTTGTTGACGACGAATTCCGCATCCGTCAGATCATCCGCAAATACGCAGAGTTTGAGGGCTACGAGGTAGAGGAAGCCGTCGACGGAATGCAGGCTATTCAGATCTGCCGCAAAAACGAGTTTGACCTGATTATTATGGACGTAATGATGCCCGAGCTCGACGGCTTTTCGGCGTGCCGTGAGATCCGCAAATTCCGCGATACTCCGATAATTATGCTCTCGGCGCGCGGCGAGGAATATGATAAGATCCACGGCTTTGAGCTGGGCAGCGACGACTACGTTGTAAAGCCCTTCTCGCCCAAGGAGCTGATGATGCGCGTCGGCGCGGTGATCAAGCGCTCGGGCAAGGGCGAGGAGACCGCTAAAAACGACGTGTTCACCTACAAGGGACTTGAGGTCGACTTCTCGGCGCGCACGGTTTCGATCGACGGAAAGCGCGTTGAGATGACTCCCAAGGAGTACGAGCTGTTCTTCTATATGGTTCGCAACAAGGGGCTTGCGCTCACCCGCGAAAGCCTCATCAGCGAGGTCTGGGGCTACGACTTCTTCGGCGACGAGCGCACGCTCGACACCCACATCAAGCTGCTGAGAAAAAGTCTCGGCGAATACAGCAAGTGTATTGTAACGCTCAGGGGAGTTGGTTATCGCTTTGAAACGGTTTAAAAAACATAAAAAGCTTCCGCTGCGGATAAAGCTGCTCGGCTACTTTTTGGTTTTCGGCGCTATCATTCTGGTTGTGCTGTGGGTGTTTCAGTCGTTCTTTTTAAAGCCGCTCTACACCTTCTCGAAATCGCTGAAGGTCGATAAGGGCGCTTCGAGGATTTCGCGCTCGGTTGAATACAACAAAAACAACTGGGACGTCTGGGCGACCGCTCACAGCGTTGCAAGCGAATACAACCTTACGGTATATCTCTACGACATAAGCAGCGGAAAACTGAAGGAACCGCTCGCCTGCTCTTATGAAAATCCCGCGATAAGGCTGTTTATCGACGACAACAGCGCGTATAAATATTACGAAAAAACAGTTGCCGCCGGCGGCAAGACCTCATTTGTCGCAAAGAACGAATCCGAACCCTCCTCAAAACGGAATCAATGGCCCGCGACAGGCGACAGCGGCTCGGTGAAAATCAACCAAACGAGCGACGACACCAATGAAAGCCTCGTCTACACCTACATAATCAACTGTTCCGACGGCAGACAGACGTTTCTGATCATTGCCTCGTCGGTAACTCCGCTCAACATTACGGTTGAGGTGATCAAAAACCAGATGATTCTGGTGTCGGTCGTTTTTGTTTTGCTGTCGGTGATCTTCTCGATTTACGCAAGTCACCGCATAGCCAAGCCGATTGCCAAGACAAACAGGGCGGCTAAGGAGCTTGCCGGGAAGAACTACGAGGTCGAGTTCAACGCCAGAGGCTACCGTGAGGTCGAGGAGCTCAACAGCACCCTCGAATACGCAAAAACCGAGCTTTCCGCAACCGAAAAGCTGCAGCAGGAGCTCATTGCGAACATTTCGCACGATTTGCGCACTCCGCTGACTATGATAACAGGCTACGGCGAGGTAATGCGCGACCTTCCGGGAGAAAACACACCCGAAAACATCCAGATAATTATCGACGAGGCGACGCGCCTCTCGACTCTGGTTAACGATCTCCTCGATTTGTCAAAGCTGCAGTCGGGCGCGCTTTGCGCGGAAAAGAAGGAGTTCTGCCTGACCGACAGCGTGTCGGCGATTTTCGGCCGCTACTCCAAGCTGATCGAGCAGGACGGCTATAATATCGTGTTCAACTGCAGGGAGGATGTATATATCAACGCCGACGAGCTGAGGATTTCTCAGGTGCTCTACAACCTCGTCAACAACGCTGTGAATCACGCGGGCGAGGATAAAACGGTAATTGTCACTCAGACCGTGAAGGATAAGCGTGTTTTGATCGAGGTCACCGACCACGGCGAGGGAATTCCATCCGACAAGCTGCCGTATATCTGGGACAGATACTACAAGGTCGACAAGGAACACAGGCGAGGCGTGATCGGCTCGGGACTCGGACTCTCCATAGTCAAGAGCATCCTCGACGCGCACAACGCCCGTTTCGGCGTGAGAAGCACCATAGGCAAGGGAAGCACCTTCTGGTTCGAGCTTGACGCCGTGAGCGTAAAAAAGCGCAGGAACAGTCAGAAGTGAGTCTAAAGTTATAAGTTATAAGTCATTAAGTTATAAGTCATTAAGTTATAAGTGTTTCAGCAAAGTTTACCTTAACACTGTAGGGGCGCACCAATGTGTGCGCCCTGCCGCAAGCTATAAGTAATATTTTAAGTAATCAGGTCGGGTTGTATTTTTAGCCCGGCCTTTTTATAATCAGCTTTGTGTTGCAGGTGGAGCAGGTAAATACAATAACTCCTATAAAGAAAGATATATATAAAAACAACGTTTTTACCTGCAACACCTGCAACAGCTCCGGCGGATAAATTGTGCACCTGAGCAAGCGAAGCCGGAAAGTGTCGAAAATACTTGAAATGTGCACCGGGTTTGTAGTATAATCTATTGTGTGCGCATAAAAATAATAATATAACCAATATAACCCTGAAAATAGAAACGGAAATGATTTATGGAAGCGTTAGGATTAGGAAATTTCAATTCCATCGACTCTTTTGTCGAGGATAAGCTGAAAAAACTCGACAGCCTGCCCGTCGGCTTTTCGACACTGTTTGAGCTGATGTTCAGCGAAAAATCAAATCTTATGTACGAAAAGAGCGAGGGCTACCGAATAAAAAAGACAACCTACGGCGAGGCATACGACGATATTCTGCGCCTTGCCTCAACCCTCAATACCGCCCTCGGCCTGCCCGAAGGCACGGTCGTGGGACTCAGTATGGAAAACAGCCTGCTTTGGATCGAGCTGTTCTGGGCGATTCTGCTCTGCGGCTGCCGTCCGCTGCTGCTCAACCTCCGCCTGAGCGACTCTGCACTTGAGCAGGCGCTCGCCGACTGCGGCGCGGGAGCGGTCATCTCCGACGGACGCAGGTTTTCCGTCCGCACAATTCCTGCCGATGAAATCAAAAAATCCGAAACCGCCCTTTCTCCCAAAGCCTTCGGCGGCGAGATTTTAGTGATGTCCTCGGGAACCTCCGACCACGTAAAAATCTGCGCCTACTCCGCCGGGGAGTTCCGCTGCCAGATCCACGACAGCTATCAGATAATCAAAGAGTGCGCGCTCGTTAAGCGCCACTACGAGGGCTACATCAAGCAGCTCGCCTTTTTGCCCTTCTATCACGTTTTCGGGCTCATCGCGATGTACATCTGGTTCGCGTTCTTCTCGCGCGCCTTTGTCCAGCTGAACGATATGGCTCCTCAGACGATCGTAAACACCATAAAGCGCCACAAGGTCACCCATATTTTTGCGGTCCCGCTTTTCTGGGAAACCGTTTACGACCAGGCGGTAAAGACCATAAAGAGCCGCGGCGAAAAAACCTACGCCAAGTTTTTGAAGGGCATTAAAATCTCGCGCAAGCTCTCAAAATTCCCCGCGCTCCACGCCGCCTTTGCAAAAAAGGCGTTCAGGGAGGTAAGAGAGAACCTGTTCGGCGAGAGCATCTGCTTCCTCATCACGGGCGGCAGCTCGATACGCCCCGAGGTGATCGAGTTCTTCAATGCCATCGGCTACCGCCTTGCGGACGGTTACGGAATGACCGAAATAGGAATCACCTCGGTCGAGCTCTCGGACGACCCGAGGGTGCTCAACGCCTGCTCGGTAGGCAGGCCGATGAGCTACGCCGAATATAAAATCAACGAAAAGGGCGAGCTGCTTGTCAGGGGACAGGTGATCGCCAAATATATAATCGAGGACGGCAAAAAGACCGTCACCGATAAAAACGAGTGGTTCAATACCCGCGACCTCGCCGAGTGCAGGAACGGAAAGTATTACATCCTCGGCAGAGCCGACGATTTGATCGTTGCCTCGAACGGCGAAAACCTCAATCCGAATCTGATCGAGCCTTTGCTGCGCGCGGGCGCCGAGGGCGTTTGCCTGATAAGCGACGGCAAAACTCCCGTGCTTCTCGTATCTGTGAACCGCTACTCCACCTCCGAGCAGCTCCAAAAGCTCGACAGCGACCTGAAAAAACGCCTCGCCGAGCAGAAGCTCACCGGTCAGATCGGCAAAATCGCCTACATCGGCGATCCGCTTATGGCAGGCGATGAGTTCAAGCTCAACCGAAAGCGCCTGAGCGACGCCTACCGCGCGGGCAGGCTGAATATCGTCGATCCGCGCAGCCGAACCTCGGACGATGATCAGGACGAGCTGATGCTCCATCTGCGTCAGGTCGTCGCGGTCGCGCTCGACAAGGATGTGTCGGCCGTCGCACCCGAGTCCGATTTCTTCACCGACCTGGGCGGCACCAGCCTTGACTACTTCGCGATGATTTCAAAGCTTCAGGAGGACTTTGCGGTTCCGTTCCCGCAGAACGCCGACGGAAGCCTTAACACCGTAAAGGAGCTTTACGATTTTATAAGGAGCTCGAATAACGATGCTGATTAAGTTTTGGAACGCCTTTGTAAAAATCACCGCTTATCCCGTTCAGAAGGCGGTTTTCCGCACAAAGGTCTGTTACGAGGACAAACGCGCGCAGAGCCGCAGGATCAAAGGCTCTGCCGTGATCGTGTCAAACCACACCTCGGTGTGGGACTACGGCGTTTACCTCTTTGTGTTTTTCTTCCGCACGCTCCGCTGTCAGATGGCGGAGGTGCTGTTCAACAAAAAGCCTCTGGGGCTGTTCCTGAAAATGATGGGCGGGATCCGCGTCGACCGCGACGCCCGCGATTTCAGCTTTGTCGCCAAGTCGCAGGAGATACTCGAAAAGGGCGGCGTGGTTGAGATCTTCCCCGAGAGCAGGCTGCCCTTAAAGGGCGAGGAGCGCCCTCTGCCCTTCAAGCCGAGCGCGGCGTATATCGCCCTGCTCAGCGGCGCGCCGATTATCCCCGTGTTTTCAAACGGAGCATACTTTACCAAAAAGCGCGCCCGCGTAATCATCGGAAAACCGATGTACGCACGTGAGCTGTATGACGATTCCCTTTCCGAAAAGGAGAACCTCGCGGCGATTTCCGAGGCAATGCGCGAAAAAATCATCAGTTTGGAGAAAATGCTTTATGAGCAAGCAAAATAAGGCGAAGCTGTTTTCCTTTAAATATTTTTTAATGGATCTTATCAGGGTTTCGGGAGCGCTTCCCGGGCTCATCTGGCTCCGCCCGAAAATCAGATACACCTCAAAGGCGGCGAAAAAGAGGATCCGCGGCGGCGCACTGCTGGTGTCTAATCACACAAGCTTCGTCGATCCCGCACTTGTTATGTTCGCCGTTTGGTACCGCCGCCAGAAATTCGTCTGTCATCAGGCGTTTATGGAAACCAAGGCGGGACCTTTCTTCCGCGCGGCGGGCTGCTGTATCCCGATCGACGCGGACAACTTCAACATCGGCTCGTTCAGGGAGATAACCGAGAGCCTCAGAGACGGGAACGTTGTAACTATGTTTCCCGAGGGACACGTAAATCAGGACGACGGAAAGGTAAAGGAGTTCAAAACGGGGACTGCGCTGATCTCAATGCAGAGCAAATGTCCCGTGGTCCCGGTCTATATAAAGCCCCGCCTCCATTGGTACAGCCGCTTAAAGGTCGTGATCGACGAGCCCGTCGCCGATATGTGCGGCGACCGTCCCGCTTTTTCTCAGATCAACGAAATTACGAAACACCTCCAGCAGCGCGAGGAGTTTCTTGAAGAATATGCAGAAAAAATTTAATCAAGGCGTGCGCCGCTAATTGTGCGGTGCTGCCACAATCAAGGGGGAAGATTAATGATTGCAGACACACTCGAACTCTACCGTAAATACACGGGCGAGGAAACCTTCAGCTTGGCAAAGAGCTACGACACAATGGCGCAGATGTGGCAGGAGCGCTCGGAGGAATACGCCGACCGCACAGCCGTTGAGGACAACGGAAAGTCCTACACCTTCCGCACGCTTGCGGAGGATGCGGCAAAATTCCGCACGGTGCTGAAAAACCGCGGGGCAAAGCCGTCGCGGATCGCTATCCTCGTCCCGAATTCCTACGATTTTGTAAAGGCGTTCATCGCCGTGACCACTCTCGGCTGCACCGCCGTAGTTCTGCCTGCTCACCTGGGCGACAAGGCGGTATTCGGCTGCGTTTCAATGTTCGGCGCTGAAATGCTCATCACCGCTCCCGCCACTGAGGGAGCCGCCGCGCTCGTGGCTCAGGCGCGTCCCGACGTGCCTGTAGTGAGCGTTGAGGAAACTTCCGAAGAAACGACTCCCTGCGCACAGTGCAGCGGTTCCGACGGCTGCGCGATCGTTATGACCGGCGGCACAACGGGCTCTCCCAAGGGCGCGCTGCTTTCAAACGCCGCCGTTATGCAGGGCACGCTCAACAGCTGCCTCGGCGTTCCGGGAGCGTTTTATCAGAGATATATGCTGGTGCTGCCGCTCTCGCACGTTTTCGGACTTATCAGAAATATGCTCGCCTCGCTCTACTCGGGCAGCACGCTCTTTATCTGCCGCGAAAACCGCAATATGTTCCGCGACGCGGCGCAGTTCAAGCCGACGTTTATGGTGCTTGTGCCGGCGCTTGCCGAGATGGCGCTCACCCTTTCAAAAAAGTTCGGAAAGAATATGTTCGGCGACAGCCTGCGTGTGATCATCTGCGGCGCGGCAAACGTTCCGCCCTATCTTATCAGCGAGTATAAAAAGCTGGGCGTCGAGCTCTATCCCGGATACGGTCTCACCGAGTCGGCAAACCTTGTTTCGGGCAATCCCGAAAACCACAAAAAACCCGATTCCGTCGGACTGATCTTCCCGGGAATGGAGTACCAAATCGTTGACGGCGAGCTCTGGCTCAAGGGCAGAAATATGATGGACTGCTACGTCGGCAGGGAAGAACCCGAAGCCTACAGCGACGGCTGGTTCCGCACGGGCGACCTTGTCAGAATGGACGACGAGGGCTTCCTGTACATCACAGGCAGGATCAAGGAGGTAATCGTTCTCCCCAACGGCGAGAACATCTCTCCCGCCGAGCTCGAGGCGAAGTTCAACACCCTCGAGTATATCCAGGATTCCCAGGTGTTCGAGGACGTCGACGACGCAGGCAAGCACTTCCTCGCGCTCGAGGTAGTGCCTCGCGCGACCGAGACCGCCAAGCTCGGAGACATCGACCTCAACGCATTTTTGATCGCGGAGCTCCGGAAGATCAACGCAGAGCTCCCGTCCTTTGCGCGCGTGAGCAAAATCACCGTGCGCACATCCGACTTTGAAAGAACCCCCAGTATGAAGATTGTGAGATATAAAAAATGTCAATGAACAGAAACGAAATATTGGAAAAACTGAAGGAGATCCTTGTTTCCGCCGACGGAAGCGCCGCGGACAGCATTGACTCCGTAACCGAGCAGACAGGTCTTATGACCGACCTCGGACTGTCCTCCGTAAATATGCTCTACCTGATAATCGCCACCGAGGAGGTTTTTCAGATCCGCTTTGACGAGGTGGGTATGAACGACTTCGGCACCGTCGGCGACGTCGTGGGCTACATCGAGGGCAAGCTCAGATGAAGTGGGAGCCGGTTGAGTGCAAATCGGGCGATATGGTGCGCATACGCCTCGGCGCGCTCTACCACTACGGGATTTTTGTCAGCGAGGACGAGGTGATCCAGTTCGGACTGCCTCCCACAGCGGAAAACCGCGCCGGCGAGGGCGAGGTCAAGGTCATCGCCACCGATATTGACACCTTTGCCTGCGGCTGCATCGTAGAGACCGCCTGCCTTGACAAGGCGGAGAAAAAGCGCAGGATACCAAACGCGGAGACCGTCTCGCGCGCACGCGCAAGAATAGGCGAGAGCGGCTACAACATCATCCACAATAACTGCGAGCACTTCGTGAACGAGTGCGTGTTCGGCGAAGCGCACTGCACTCAGGAGGAGGACGTCCGCAAGCGCTGGCTCAACCGCCCTATCTGCGATATTTACCTCGCCGAGATCCCCGAAAACGCTCAGGGCGAAATTTATCCCGACAGGCGCAGAGCGGAGATCGAGGGCATTTCCGACGCGAAAAAGCGCAATGAGCAGAGGTTTTTGTGGCTGCTGCTCACGCACGCCGCAAAGCGCTCCTTTGACACCGATGTGCAGAGCGCGGAGCTGAAAAGAAAGCTCGGCGGCAGATGGGTAAGCGGAAAATTCTGGTTTTCCGCGGCGGTGTGCGGCAAAATCGCCGCACTCGCGATTTCAAACAGCGAGGTCAGCCTTACGCTCGGGGATTCTCCCTCGGGCAGGGGCGTTTCGCGCACCCTGCGCGACCCGAAGGTCACCGTTACCGCTGAGGGCAAGCACTGCGCCTCGGTAAAATATTTTTGGGCTGAGGGAGATTCCTCAACCCTGATGGGCGGAAGATATTTTGAATAGTTTATGGGCATTCGTTCTTATCGCCGCAGCCGCCGCGATTTTCGTGTTCTTGATCGCGCCCGCGCTGCTGATATTTTACTCCGTGTTTCACCGCAAAAAGGCGATCCCTTTTGAAAAATACAATCAGAAAAAATATCAGAACCACTACTACATCCCCTACCTCGGCAGAATTGCCGAGGCGAGGGACTTCATCCGGCAGTACCCCGTAAAAAAGGTTTGGGCGAAGTCGCGCGACGGGCTCAGGCTCTACGGCGAGTACTACGACAACGGCTCGCGCCGCACCGCTATCCTCTTTCACGGGATAGGAGCCGAAATCTATACCAACCTGTCCTCGCAGGCTCGGTTTTTATACAAAAACGGCTTCAATGTGCTTCTCGCCTGTCACCGCGGCCACGTGCCCAGCGAGGGCGGCTGGACGACGATAGGGCTCAGGGAGCAGTACGACGTGCGCGATTGGGCGCTCTGGGCTGAGCAGAACGGCGCCGAGGATGTTCTCCTCTACGGCGTGTCGATGGGCGGAGCCTCGATCGCACTCGCCTCCGACAAGCTCGGCGGAACAAACGTCAGGGCTATGGTGGTCGACAGCGGCTTTTACTCGGTTTACGAGCAAATGCGCCGCGACGCGCGCAAAATGCACATCCCGAGGATTATGCTCCCTGCCCAGTGGATTCTGGCAAAGCTGTTTCTGCGCGTGGATCTGAAGACCTGCACGGCGGATTCACTGAAAAATTCAAGCGTACCCGTGCTTTTCATCCACGGAACCGAGGACGAAACCGTGGAATGCAGGTGGAGCAAGGTCAATTTCGACGCCTGCTCCGCGCCTAAAAAACTGCTGATCGTGGACGGCGCGCCGCACACTCTCAGCCTCTTATCCGATGAAAAGACCGTCAGCGAAGCGCTGACAGGCTTTATAAATGAATATTTTAAGTAATCAAGGAGAAATGGAAATGAAAAATTATGTTATCGTAGCGGACGGAACCTGCGACCTCAGCGAGGAAATGCTCAAGGAATTCGGGATCGAAACCGTGCTCGGCACGATCTCAATGCCCGACGGCTCCGAGATCTCACAGTTTTTGAGCTGGAAGGATTTCACCCGCGAGGACTTCTACAGCAGGCTCAAAAAGAACCCCAACGGCTACAAAACCGCTCCCGCAAACCCCGAAATGTTCGCGGCGGCATTTAAAAAGTATGCGGCTCAGGGACTTGATATGATCGTGATCACAATGTCATCGACAATGAGCGGCACCTACAGCTTTGCCGTAAACGGCAGAGAAATCGCGCTCAACGACTATCCCGACGCTAAAATCAACGTCATCGACTCCCTGCGCTTCGGACCGGGCTTCGGACTCATCGCGGTAAAGGCGGCTCAGCTCAAGGCCGAGGGCAAAACCATCGACGAGGTAACAGCTTATATCGAGGAGAACAAGTGCCGCTATCATCAGGCGGGCTGGCTCGACGACCTTTCCTTCGTTGCAAAGAAGGGCAGAGTAAACCACGCGGCGGCTCTTATGGGCACGATCGTCGGAATCAAGCCTATCGGCGAATTTGACTACAACGGTATGACCACCGTGATCGGCAAGGCAAAGGGCGCCAAGAAGGCTTACGCCGCGCTGATCAAGTACATCAGCGCTACGATCGAGGATCCGCAGGATCAGCTTATATTCATCGCGCAGACAAACAGACTCGCTCAGGCGGAGAAGTTCAAGGAGCTTATCGAAGAAAAAATCAATCCCAAGGAGGTTCGCATCGTCGACGTATTCCCGGGCTCGGGAATCAACATCGGCCCCGGACTTATGGCGGCGTACTATATGGGCAAGCCCATCTCGAAGGATCTGGCTGCCGAAAAGGAAATGATCAACAAATTCCTCAACTCCGCGGAGTAAGCTGAAATATGAGTACAAAGAGAATCAACGGATTCCAGCTTGAACAGATGGCGAAAAACGGGCTTGCTCTGCTGCAGACCAGGGAAACCGAAATAAACCGCCTGAACGTGTTCCCCGTATCCGACGGCGACACGGGCACAAATATGCGCCTTACGCTGGAAAACGGTCTGCGCTATGCAAAGACCGCGATACACGCGGGCGAATTTTTAAAGCAGCTCAGCGAGGGAATGCTGCTGGGCGCAAGAGGAAACTCGGGAGTGATCCTCTCCCAGTTCTTCAAGGGCTTCTACCTCGAGCTTGCCCGCTGCTCCGTGGTGGGAGTGGGCGAGCTGCGCAACGCGCTCATCCGCGGCTACCGCGTGGCGTACCGCGCGGTGGTTAATCCCGTTGAGGGCACGATCCTCTCGGTGACACGCGAGGGAATCGAGCACATCAGGGGCCAGATCGTCAGGACGACCACGATCGAGCAGCTTATGGCGATGTATGTCGCCGAGATGAAAAAGACTCTCAGCCTCACGCCCGAAATGCTCCCCGTCCTGAAGGAGGCGGGAGTCGTCGACAGCGGCGCCATGGGCTTCATCGCCATTGCCGAGGGTATGCTCAAATACCTCTACGGCGAAATAATGCTCCCTCAGGAGGCAGAGCGGCAGGCTCCCAAGCAGGTCAACTTCGACCTGTTCAACGAAAACAGCGCCTTCATCGACGGCTACTGTATGGAGTTCATCCTCCAGCTTATGAAGGATCAGAAATACAACCCTCACTTCCGCATCAGCGGATTTATCGAGGATCTTAAGCTTTACGGAAACTCAATTGTCGCGGTTCAGGACGGCACCAGGGTAAAGGTCCACATCCACACCCTCATTCCCGCCAAGGTCATCACCCTCGCGCAGGAATTCGGCGAGTTCCTCACCTTCAAGCTCGAAAATATGCAGGTGCAGCACAACGAGCACGACCGGGAGCTCACCGTCACCAAAAAGCACAAAAAGCTCGCGGTTGTAGCGGTTGTAAACGGCGAGGGAATGAAAAAGGTATTTGCCGACAACGGCTGCGACGTTGTCATCGACGGCGGCTCAACGATGAACACCTCTTCCCAGGAATTTATCGACGCCTTCGCGCAGATCGACGCCGACGCGATTGCGGTGCTGCCCAATAACCCCAATATCATTCTCGCCGCCGAGCAGGCTGTTTCGCTCTACGGCGCGGAGAAGATCACCGTTCTGCCGTCGCGCAGCATAGCCGAGGGCTATTTTGCGATGGCTATGGACATTCAGTACAGCGACGACGTTGAGTACCGCCTGCGCGAGATGAGAGAGGGGCTTGAAAACACCGTTACCCTCTGCGAAACGACCGCTTCGCGCGACTACGCCTATCACGAGATAAGCTGTAAAAAGGGCGAAGAAATTCTGCTCGTCAACAACAAAATCGTCTGCGTCAACAGCGATCCGATCCAGGCGGTGACCGACGGACTCGGCACCGTAGAGGACATCGACGACCGCGACACCTGCATCGTGTTCCGCGGCGAGGGAATCCCCGAGGAGGACGAGGAGCTGCTCAGAGATGCGATCGAGGAGCGTTTTCCGCTGCTGGAGGTCGAGTTTGTCGACGGCGGTCAGAGCGTTTACCACTGGGTGATCGGTCTGGCGTAAATAAACGGGGCGCAGCCCCGAAAAATCAGGAGTAATAATGAGTGTTTGGATTTGGATTATCATTTGGCTGATAGCGATATTCGGCGTGTTTGTGCCGTTTATCCTGTTTCCCTTCGGGATATACGTGATTTTGCTGGTGCGCACGCGCAAGAGCAAGTGGACGCGCAAGTGCAGCCTGCCGAAGGACAAGGAAATAAAAGAGATGTTTGACATCGGTATGGACTGGGAAAAAGCTCACCGCGACAAAAAGCGCGAGGTGGACATCCGCAGCGGAAAGTACCGTCTTTTCGGAGAGTATTTTGATTTCGGCGGCGACAAGGCGGCGCTTATCATCGCGGGACGAACCGAAACCCTGCTCTATTCCTACTACTTTGCCGAGCCTTACCGTCAAATGGGCTTCAACATCCTCGTTATCGACAACCGTTCCCACGGAAAATCGGACGGCAAAATCAGCTCGCTCGGCTTTAAGGAGCACCGCGATCTTCTGAACTGGTGCAAAATGCTCCACGACGATTTCGGCAACCAAATGATCGTTATGCACGGGATCTGCATCGGCGCTTCAAACGCGCTGTTTGCGCTCACCGCCGACGACTGTCCCGACTACATTTCTGCAATGGTCGCCGAGGGAATGTTCACCACATTTTACGAGAGCCTCAAAAACCACATCCGCGAGGCTAAGCAGTCCGTTCAGCCCGCGCTCGAGGAGATCCGCGGCTACATCCGCCTTTTCTCGGGCTACGACATCAAAAAGGACGGTCCGATTTTCAGGATCCACAAGCTGAAAAAGCCGATCCTGATGTTCCAGAGCAAGGAGGACAAGTATTCCCTGCCCGAAAAGGCAAAGACGCTCTACGCCAAGTGTCCGGCTCCGAAGCGCCTGGTCTATTTTGACAAGGGCGCGCACTCACATATAAAAATTAATGCAAGCGCAAAATATGACGAAGAAATTATTGATTTTTTGAGAAAAATATGCGATAATGAAACTGTAGCCGAGGGTATCTTCGGCGAATAATAATTCAAATTAACGTTGGTTAATGAAAGGAGCAAATTATGAATTGCACTCGTTGCGGCGCTGTACTTCAGCCCGGAAACCCAAACTGCCCGAACTGCGGCGCTCCCGTTAATCAGGCACCTGTTTATCAGCAGCCCTATCAGCAGCAGCCTGTACCCCGGAACCAGATGATGGGTAATCCCGTTCAGGTTCTCGTTTTCGGCATTATCGGTCTTGCTGCCTGCGGTTCTGTTATCGTCGGTCTGATTTTCTCGATTCTCGGACTTACAAAAGCAAACCAGTATATCGCTGCCTACGGAGACGTCTCCAATCAGGTAAGGATCGGCAGAAGGCTTGCTATCGCAGGTCTTATTCTGAGCATTGTATGTCTCTTGCTCTTAATTTTGCTCATTGTTTTGATAGTTTCAAATCCGGAAGCATTCAAAGAGGCAGCAAGCTCTCAGGTCAGTGTCAGATTTAAACTGTAAGACTTAAGCCGAACCAAAGAGCTCGGCGTTCGTACGGACAATGAAAAAGCTCTTTGTGAAAGAAATATTTGATCAAAGCACCGGCGCCGATTCTTCATCGGAGCCGGTGTTGTTTATTGAATAACAAGACGGCTGCGCAAAAGCGGGCGTTCAAAAGCGTATTTTTGCCGAAAGGACGACAGACTGTGCTGATATGCTTTAGCATTTTTATTGTTTGTATACCAAAAATAAACCTTTTAAAATCTGATTTTATTAATATATTATGATTTCTTGCGTGAAATCTGCCGAAAGTTATTATTGGATATTGATTTGGACTTAAGTTGAACAAAAAATAAAACGCAGTTTATCATATTTGGATTACATTGCCGAATAAATTAGTATGGTAAAAAATTCAATGTAAATTCTGGAAATTTTTGTGTTGAATACAAATGAAAAACTACAAGTAACTAATTTCTCATACAAAACTATGATAAAAATTTGTTTGGATTTTCAAATATTATTTTGCTGATTGTGTTGACATTTTTCGACAATAATGATAGTGTTTAAATGGAATGTTATACTTTTAGTACAAAGATGAGATTATATCAGTCGGATTGACGGAATCCGTCGGGAAACCGTATGACTTCAGCGGTTAAAACCGCGGCAAACGGTTGGTGAATATGAACATATTAATGATTAACGCCTATTATCTTCCCGAAACAATAGCGTTTACCCACTTGGAGCAGGATCTTATCAGGGGACTTGAGGAGAGAGGACACAGCGTGACGATCATCTGTCCTACGCCCTCGCGCGGTGTTTCGAAGGAGGTCACAAAAGAATATAAGTCAAGGAAAAGCGAAACCGTCAACGGAGTCAAGGTGCTCAGATATTGGTCTCCGCGTGAGCGAACCTTTCCCGTGCTCAGGGCGCTGAGATATTTTTGGGGCAATTTCCGCGGAAATATGCTCGGCAGGCGTTGCCGCGACACGGATGTTGTGTTTGCGGTAAGCACCCCGCCTACCCAGGGCATTTTCGCGGGAAAGCTCGCAAAAAAGCTGCACGTCCCATTTATTTATTCAATTCAGGATTTGTTCCCCGAATCGCTGATTTCATCGGGACTGTTCAGCAAGAAGGGCTTCTGGTACAAAGTCGGTGAAGGCATTGCCAGGAAGTCCTACGAGCGCTGCGATAAAATCATCCTGCTTTCCGATACCTTCCGCGAGAGCGCCAAGTCGCTCGGCGCAAAGGAAAGCGATATGGTAACGATCGGAAACTGGATCGACTCTGAGGAAGTCAAGC
>ONIJ01000094.1 GCA_900317875.1 uncultured Eubacteriales bacterium | reverse complement strand
TGCACCGTGCCCGTAAACATCGCGGGACTTCCGGGCGTCTCGATCCCCTGCGGCTTCAACTCAAAGGGTATGCCCATCGGTATGCAGCTCATCGGCAAGAGCTTCGGCGAGGCTCAGATCTTCAACGCCGCCTACAAGTATCAGCAGGCGGCTCCCGAAAAATTCATTGATACAAAGTGGGGTGTAAAGCTGTGAAATACGAATTAGTCTCGGGTTTTGAAACCCATATCGAGCTGTCTACCAAGACAAAGATTTTCTGCGGCTGCACCACGCAGTTCGGCGGCGAGCCCAATACCCACTGCTGCCCTGTCTGCATCGGTCTGCCGGGCACGCTTCCCGTGCTCAACCGCGAGGTCGTGCGCTTTGCGATCAAGGCCGGTCTGGCGGTTCACGGCAAAATTGCCGAGGTAGCCAAAATGGACAGAAAGAACTACTGCTATCCCGACCTCGCCAAGGCGTATCAGATCAGCCAGCTCTACGCGCCGCTGATCATCGGCGGCTACATCGAGCTGAGCAGCGGAAGAAAGATCCGCCTGCACCACATCCACATCGAGGAGGACGCCGGAAAGCTGATCCATCAGCACGGCGACACCTATGTCGACTACAACCGCGGCGGCGTTCCGCTCATCGAAATAGTGTCCGAGCCCGATATTCGCTCGATCGACGAGGCGAAGGAATACGTTGAAAAGCTCCAGCAGGTTATGCGCTGGGTAGGTATTTCCGACTGCAAAATGCAGGAGGGCTCTATGCGCTGTGACGTGAACATCTCTGTCCGTCCCGAGGGCAGCGACAAATTCGGAACGCGCACCGAAATCAAAAATATGAACTCCATCACGAACATCGCGCGCGCGATGGAATACGAATACGACCGTCAGGTCGACCTTATCGAGAGCGGCGGCAAGGTGGTTCAGGAAACCCTGCGCTTTGACGACGCGAGCGGCACCACTTCCTCAATGAGAAGCAAGGAGGACGCTCACGACTACCGATACTTCCGCGATCCCGATCTTGTGACGATCAACATTCCGCGCGAAGAGGTCGAGGAGCTCAAGGCGGAAATGCCCGAGCTGCCCGCCGACAAGTTTGAAAGATACGTCGACGACTACGAGATCCCCGAAAAGGACGCGGCTCTGCTCACAAAGTACCGCAGGATAAGCGAATACTTCGATGAGGCGATCGACGGAGTCAAGTCTCCCAAAACCGTTTCCAACTTCATCATCGGACAGATCTTCCGCAGGGTCGAAACCGAGTCCGACAAGGAGATCTTCGACGTAGCCGTTTCTCCCGCTCAGCTCAACGAGCTCGTCAAGCTGCTCGACAGCGGCAAGATACGCAACAACCTCGCTAAGTCCACGTTGGAGAAAATGCTCGACAGCGGCAAGGGCGCGCTTGAATTCATCAGCGAAAGCGATATGGGCGGTGTTGACGAAAACGCCCTGCTCGAGCTGTGCAAGGCAGCGATCGAGGGCAATCCCAAGGCGGTCGAGGACTTCAAAAACGGCAAGGAAAAGGCTATCAAGGCACTCGTCGGCAACGTGATGAAAAACAGCCGCGGCAAGGCCGACGCGGTAGCCGCCGAAGCCAAGATCAGGGAACTGATATGAAAAACATTCACCGTGAGCCGTTAGGCGGCGGTATGGAAATATTTGTGTCGGAGAGCTATCACTTCTCGACCGACACCATTTTGCTCGCGGATTTTTCCAAGCCCGCGGGCAAAAAATTATGCGCGGATCTGGGCAGCGGCTGCGGAACCATCCCGCTGTTGTGGCTCAAGGGTGATTCTCGTATTTCGGTCACAGCGGTCGAGATCCAGGAGGACGCCTGCCGCCTGCTGCGCGACAGCGTTGCGCTCAACGGGCTCGAAGACCGCCTTCGCGTGCTCAACGTGGATCTGAAAAATTTAAAGGGCAGCCTGCCCTTCGGCGCGTTTGACCTCGTCGCCTGCAATCCGCCCTACAAGCAGGGCGGCACGGGAATAACAAACCCCGAGGAAAAGAAGCTGATCGCGCGCCACGAGAGCGAGTGCACCCTCGACGACGTCTGCGAGGCGGCGTCGAACCTGCTGCAGTTCGGCGGAAGGTTCTGCATTTGCCAGCGCCCCGAAAGGCTCGCCGACGTTATGGAGAGTATGCGGAAATTTTCGATCGAGCCCAAGCGCCTGCGGCTGGTCCAGCAGAGAAAGAGCAAGGCTCCGAAGCTGTTTTTGCTCGAGGGAAGGCGCGGCGGCAAGCGCGGCTTTCTCGACGTGCTGCCCACGCTGTTCATCGAGGACGAAAGCGGCGGCTTTTCAAAGGAAATGTTTGAAATTTACGACGACTATAAAGAAAACTATCTGTGAGGAGCGACTATGTCGGGAACTTTATTTGTAACGGGAACGCCGATCGGTAATCTCTCCGATTTGTCGCCGCGCGCGGCAAAAACTCTGGAGGAGGTCGATTTCATCGCCGCCGAGGACACCAGGGTAACGCTTAAACTGCTCAATCATCTGGGCGTCAAAAAGCCGATGGTGAGCTATTACGAACACAACAAGCGCGAACGCGGAGAAATCATCTGCGCGCGCATCGAGCAGGGAGAAAACTGCGCTATCGTGACCGACGCGGGTATGCCCTGCATCTCCGACCCGGGCGAGGATCTGATAAAGCTCTGCGCCGAGCGCGGGATCAAGACCGTAGTTGTGCCCGGTCCCAGTGCGGTCATCGCGGCACTCGCGGTTTCGGGACTCACCACGGGAAGATTTTGCTTTGAGGGCTTTCTAAGCGTGAACAAAAAGAGCCGCGGCGAGCACCTGCAAAGCCTTCTGCGCGAAAAGCGCACTATGATTTTTTACGAGGCTCCGCACAAGCTGCCGGCCACGCTGCGCGACCTCTACGCGGCGTTCGGCGACAGGAAGCTCAGCATAGTGCGCGAGCTGACGAAAATCCACGAGGAGGTCATCCGCACCACCACAAAACAGGCGGCGGAGAACCTCTCGGACGGAAGCGTAAAGGGCGAGATCGTGCTCGTGCTCGAGGGCGCGCCCGAAGCCGGGGCGGAAAGAGAATACTCGCTCGGCGACGCCGTTGCGCTTGCCAAAAAGCTGATTGAAAACGGCGAAAGAGCCACCGACGCCGCAAAGGAAGCCGCAGCGGCGACGGGCTTTAAGAAAAACGAAATCTACAGGGAGCTGCTTTGATGACTTACGAAACCGCTTTAAATAAAATCCACTCGCTACTGACCTTCGGCTCGCGCCCCGGACTCGAGCGTATGCGCGAGCTGCTCAGACGGCTGGGAAATCCGCAGGACGAGCTTAAATACATCCACGTCGCCGGCACAAACGGCAAGGGCTCGGTCTGCGCCGTGCTCTCGGGCGTGCTTGTCGCGGCCGGATACAAGACGGGACTGTTCATCTCTCCCTACATCACCGACTTCCGCGAGCGGATCCAGATCAACAACAAAATGATTTCAAAAAAGGCGCTCGCCGAGGCGGTTGAGGAAACCTTCCCTATCCTTGAACAGCTTCGCTCCGAGGGCACGATAATCACGGAATTTGAGTACGTGAACGCCCTGCAATTCTACATTCACGCGCGCGAAAAATGCGACGTAGTGGTACTCGAAACCGGAATGGGCGGTCTGCTCGACTGCACCAACGTGATCAAACCGCCGCTCTGCTCGGTCATCACGGCGATCGGACTCGACCACACCGCGGTGCTCGGCGACACTATCGAAAAAATCGCCGAACAGAAATGCGGGATCATCAAGAACGGCTCGGCTGCGGTGACCTCTCCTCAGGAGGAGGGCGCGATGGCGGTGATCGAAAAAACCGCCGCAGAAAAAAACGTACCGCTCATTCGCGGCGGCGATCTGCCCGTTGAGGACGTCAGACTTACTCTCGAGGGCAGCCGCTTCAGGCTGTACGGAAGAGAGTACCGACTGAAGCTCGCGGGCTTTCATCAGATTGAAAACGCCTCCGCCGCGCTGTCAGCATTATTCTATTTAAGAAATAAGCGCCTGCTCGACTTCACAGACGACGCCGTTGAGGAGGGGCTTGAAAAAGCGGTTAATCCCGCAAGGCTCGAGCTGCTCGGCACAGCTCCGGCAGTGCTGCTCGACGGCGCTCACAACCCCAACGGTATCGCCGCGCTGGAACGCGCGATAGAAGCATTTTTGAGCGATAAAAAAATCACCTGCGTAATGGGAATGCTCGCCGACAAGGACGTCGACAGCTCGATTTCGCTGCTCAGGGGACTGTTTGAGAGGGTGTACACCGTGCCCGTCAACAATCCTCGGGCGCTGGACGAACGGTCGCTCGCCGAAAAATTCCGAAAGGTGTACTGCGACGTGACCGCATTTGAAAATCCGCAGGAAGCCTTTGACAGAGCTTATGAAACCGCAAAGGAAGAAAACGGCGCGGTGCTGATTTGCGGCTCGCTCTACCTCGCGGGCGAGATAAGACCTTACATCCGAAAAAAATTATCCTGACCGACACATTAATACAAGCTTTTCACGCTGCACTAATTATTATTAGTGTAGCGTTTTTTTTGAAAGGATTGTAAAAATGGTAGAAACGGATTACAAAAACAACGTGCTCACCGCTTACATCAAGGGCGAGATCGACCACGACAGCGCAGCGAAGATACGCGTGAGCGTGGACGGGATGGCGCAGTCGCTCAAGCCGAGGCTGCTGTGCCTTGACTTCGGCGGCGTGAGCTTTATGGACTCCTCGGGCGTCGGGCTGGTAATGGGAAGGTACCGTCAGATGAAACTGCTCGGCGGCGCTCTGCGCGTCAGCAATTACTCCGACAGCGTTTACCGCATTTTTGCGATGTCGGGGCTGGAAGGCTTGGGGGTGCTTGGATGAAAACCGTAAACGAAATGAAGCTGAGCTTCCCCTCAAAAAGCTGCAACGAGGCGTTCGCCCGCAGCGCGGTGTCGGCGTTCATTCTCAACCTCGACCCTACGGTAAGCGAGCTGAGCGATTTAAAAACCGCCGTTTCAGAGGCGGTGACAAACTGCATAGTGCACGGCTACCGAAGGCAGAGCGGGACGATCTACATAAGCGGAAGGATCACCGACAGCAGGCGCGTGATAATCCGCGTGCGCGACAAGGGCTGCGGAATAGCGGACGTCGGGCAGGCAATGCAGCCGCTGTTCACGACCGCCGCCGAGGAGGAGCGCGCGGGACTGGGCTTTGCGGT
Organism: uncultured Eubacteriales bacterium; assembly: GCA_900317875.1. Classification (GTDB taxonomy): domain Bacteria; phylum Bacillota; class Clostridia; order Oscillospirales; family Acutalibacteraceae; genus Ruminococcoides. Next base: position 8,401 of record ONIJ01000094.1, on the reverse strand, counting down.
AATGCAGAGCTTCTGCGACAAGGTGAAGGTAAAATCCGCCGAGGGCAAAGGCACAACAGTGACCCTCGAAAAAATCATTGCCGAAAATGCTTGACAGAGATGAGCTGGCGCGGCAGCATTTGGGACTTGTCCATTCGCTGTGCAGGCGCTTTTCGGGCAGGGGAATCGAATATGACGAGATGTTTGCGGCGGGCTGTCTGGGACTCACAAAAGCAATTAACCGCTTTGATGAAAGCAGGAACCTGCAGTTTTCAACCTACGCGTTCCCCGTTATCCTCGGCGAGATAAAACGGCTGTTCCGCGACGGCGGCACGGTAAAGGTCAGCCGCTCGCTGAAGGAGCTCTCGCTTAAAATCGCAAAGCTCAACTCCGAAAGCCTCGGAAATGACGGAGCCGAGCTGAGCGTGTCGCAGCTCGCCGAAAGGCTGGGCGAAAGCGCCGAAAGGATCATTGAAGCGATAAGCTGCTCGCGTGCGCCGCTGTCGCTCACCTCGGAATACGACGACGAGGGCAATCCTCAGCTGGACTTGCCCTCGCCCGATATTCAGTATGAGATTTCCGAACGCCTCAGCCTCGATCAGGCGCTCAGATCACTTGACGAAGGCGACCGCGCGCTGATAAATTTTCGCTATTATCAAGGCAAAACCCAAACCGAAACCGCAAAGCTGCTCAATATGACTCAGGTTCAGGTCAGCAGGCGCGAGAAGAAAATTTTGGCGCAGATAAGAAAAAACCTTGTCAGTGCGTAATCAGTTTCATTTCGCAGCTCGTTATCCGACAACAGCATATTGCACTCAACTACAAATTGTTTCCTCTGATGACAAGCTCAGCCCACTCCGCGGGACCTACCGCTCCGTTTTGCTCGAAGCCGAGGGAGCGCTGAAATGCCGTTACCGCCGCCCTGGTGCGCGGGCCGAAGATTCCGTCGACCGCAACGGTCGGTATGCTCGGGTTGCCCTGAGCCACAACATTAAGATAGCGCTGGATTATGCGCACGCTCTCTCCCCTGTCGCCCTCGATTATGAAGCGCCCGGGATAAGGCTCGCCGATGGCGGTCTGATAGCTCGGCGGAAGGTCGCTTACCGCCGACCTGTAGGCGCGCTCGATCTCGTTGAAAACGTTGGCGTCCACCACTCCCGTGACGGGCAGGCCGTAGTTGTTCTGGAAGGTGAACACCGCGTCGCGGGTGAAGGTGCCGAAGAAGCCCGTTATCGGGATGGGAGGCAGCTCGGGGAAAAAGTAGCCGAGAAAGGCGAGGTAGTATTGCAGCGCCTCAACATCGACTCCGCTGTCGCCGATTTGCAGCTCGCGGGTGTACCGCTTTTCGACCTCGGAGAGCTCGAGCCCTTCGCTGGTGATTTCCGACAGCCGCTTTACGCCCGCGAAAATCTGCTTTATTTTGTACCACGTCGCCTTGCCCACAACCCCGTCGGGCTCGAGGTTGAAAATCCGCTGGAACTCCTTGACAGCCTCCTCGGTTTCGAGGTCGTACACACCCGAATTTTCGTTTACGCGCGGGATCGCGGGATAATTTTTGGCGATGCGGTTGAGCTCGCGCTTGATCGTGAGCACGTTGTCGCCGAAGGATCCGCGCCTGAGTGCAACTCCCGGGTAAGACTCGGTGTTGCCGCCGACAGGAGCGTCAAAAACAAGGCTGATGTTGTCGCCGTAGTAGTAGCGGAGGATCTCATACGGAGTGTAGCCCTGATTTGCGAGAGTGACCGTTCCCCACTGCGAAAGCCCGCTGCAGAAGGTGGTGTAGCCGTCGCAGAACTGCGCGAAAAGCGGCTCAACGCTGCCCGTACGCACGATGTAGTTATTGAAGATTTCGTCGACTATGCGGCTGATGTTGTCATAAACCTCTCCGCCGTAGACAAACTGCTGATCGATCGAGGTGTTGTCGGTGATGTCAAAATCATACCCTCGGCTGCGGTAGTATTCGGTATAGACGCGGTTGAGCGCAAAGGAGATCTGCGCAAGGATGTTCGCACGGATGGCGCTCTCGGGCCAGGTGGGATAGATCTCGTTTGAGGCGACGTTTTTGATGTAGTCCGTGAAAGGAACCGTCACGTCCGGCGCGGGAGTGTTTGGCCTGCCGAGATGTACGGTGATTGTCTGAGGAATAATTGGAGTAACCGACATCTGCTATCCCTCCATACCGCCGAGCGGCTCAAGCGCTATGGGAAGTATAGTTTCGATCCTGTCCTGAATGGTGACGGGATAATCCACCACCTCCTCAAAAGCGGGGTGAAACGCGGATACAAGATAGGTGACGTCGCTTTTGCCTGCGGTTTCCGGACTGTTGTTCATCGAGCCGAGACAGGACGGCAGAACGATTTCGTTGACAATGCCCGAGGAGTCGGTCACATCGTGATAAAGGCTGTACCTCATTCCGTCGGAAATGACCGCCACGTCGACAAATACGTTTTTTACCGGAAAACTCTGGTTAGCGGCGCTTATCTGAACCTTGAGCGAGCCTCTGCCCCGGTGCTCGTTGATGTAGCGCTCAAACTCGGGCTTGAACGGAGAATCGCCCGAAATGCGGTTTTCGTAGTTGTTTATCATATAAAAACCCCTTTCATCAGCACATTATATGCTGTGAAAGGGGTTTTGTTGATTATTTATTTGACGTCAAATACGTAAGCCATCCAAGCGTACGAAAGCGACGAGCGAAGCCGCTCCGCATTCTCCTTCAAATCGTTTTCATCCTGAAGGTTCTTAAGCCCGTCGGCGACCGACGCCTGATAACCCGTATCCTTGTCCTGCAGAAACAATCCGCTTGTGCGGTTGTATTCGGTGTTTTTGGAATACTGTGAAAGGTCGAACTTGTCCTGAGCAAGCTGAGTGGAGATGTTGTAGAAAAAGTCTCCCATCGTCTTGACCGCCGCGGAATCGGAATTTTTGGAAAATTCCGAATACGCTTCGGTTTTCAGCAGCTTTTCCTCCAGCGTGTTTATCGCGGGTTCCGACTTATCTATGATGCTTTCCAGATCTGCAATTGTAAATTTGAAGCCGCGTTTGCGATCTCTGAACTTGTAAACGCCCCACTGAGCCTTTTCGAAATCCTCTTCGGAAACATTGGCCAATGCTTCCTTCATTCCCTCGTAGCGCTTTTTCTGTGTGTCGTATTTGCTCTTCAGCTTTGGCGGAAGGCTGTCGTAACCGGAGAATTGTTCAAACCTTTCAGCGAGCGCGTTGCAGTAAGCCTTTATGTTATCACTGCCGCTCATCAGCTGATCTGATTTATACGCCTCCGCAAACTTGTTCCTTGTTCTCAGAATGTCAACATATTCTATGATAGCCCTGACTCGCTCGGAATCGAAATCCTCTATGTAGCCGAGAGCCTCTTCCTCTTTTCTGTCAATAATTGCTTCCTGAGCCTTTTCGACACGGTAATCCTCGGAGTTGTGATAAAAGTGTGTGAACAGCAGAAAACCGCCGACGCCCAAAAGCACAACAAGCACCGTGACGATTGTTACGGCCAGCACCTTGCCGCCGCTCTTCTTTTCCTTCTTGGAAGCGTCCGCGCGGTACGCCTTGGGAATCAATTCATCAAACTGCTGACCTCCCTGATTTCCGTAGTTCGGAACGGGAGCATAATACTCGTTCAAAGAGGCTCCCTGAGGAGCGTTTGCGGCCGGATTATGCATTTGCGCGGATGACTCCGCCGGGAACCCGTTTGGCTGAAAATGTCCCTGCTGCCTGTCAGCGCCCGAAGAATAATCGATGTGTCCGGTACGCATTCCGTCGCCTAAACCGATTGCCGTGGTTTTCTCGATGTCACCGAGCTTTTTCGGCTTTTGAAGCGGTGCATAAGCTGAGGTATTCATTTGTTTCGCGCTCTGCGCGTTCCTGTTCGCGGGATGATTCTTCTGATTTGAGTTCTGCGCGTTCCCGTTCGCGGGATAATTCTTCTGATTTGAATTCTGCGCGTTCCCGTTCGCGGGATGATTTTTCTGATTTGAATTCTGCGCGTTCCTGTTCGCGGGATAATTTTTCTGATTTGAGTTCTGCGCGTTCCTGTTCGCGGGATAATTCTTCTGATTTGAATTCTTCGCGTTCCCGTTCGCTGGATGATTCTTCTGATTTGAGTTCTGCGCATTCCTGACGGCAGCAGTATTCACCTGCTTTGATGTATTAGCCCGGCTGTCGGCATTCGTCTGCATTGCGGGCTGCTCCGCCATATCCTCGTCAGGGCTCATATGTCTCGGCTTAGGCTCACTGATCTCATAAACACGCACGGTTTTGTAGTTTTTATCGGTAACTTTGGTCTTTGGCACCGGTCTTGGATTTTTCCAACCGCAGCGCATACAGCAAGAGTCCGATTTATCCATTATTTTTCCGCATTTTCCGCAAAACATACCTTCATCTCCGTTCCGTGTAAAGTATCAGCGAATGCGTTTTTTGTCGAATTCATATTTTTTATTATAGCACTGCGGAGAAAATTTGTAAACAATAATTTCACTTTAGCGGTTTAAAGCATAGGTGCTTTAAAGCGTAGCAATTTAAACAAAAAAAGCGGGTTGCCTTTGTATAAGTACTACAAAATTATTTACAGAACTATGGTTATACTTGACAAAACTCTGCTTTCGTGAGATATTATTACTAATGTTACTGCCCCGAGCTTTTGATTCGGGGCGAATTTTTGTGATTGTCATATGTGAAAAGGAGAGTTTGAAATGCCCATTACAGAGCTTCTCACCAGAAACGCCACCTACTTTAAAGACGACGTGGCGCTGGTTGAGATCAACCCCGAGGTGAAAAACGTACCTCACCTCACATGGCGCGAGTATTCGCTGATTGAATCGAACCGCAGCGGCGCCTTCAGAAAGCAGCTCACCTGGGGCGAGTTTGACGTAAAGGCAAACCGCTTTGCCAATCTGCTGCTCACACGCGGAATCAAGAAGGGCGACAAGGTCGCGATTCTTCTGATGAACTGCCTCGACTGGCTTCCCATCTACTTCGGTATTCTCAAAACAGGCGCGATCGCCGTGCCGCTCAACTTCCGCTACACCGCCGAGGAGATCGCCTACTGCGTAAACAAGGCGGATTCCGACGCGCTCGTGTTCGGCCCCGAATTCATCGGCAGAGTCGAGGAGATCCTTCCGCAGATTTCGCGCGTAAAGAACTGCTTCTACGTCGGCGACGAGTGCCCCTCGTTTGCAGACAGCTATGAAAAGCTTATCGGATACTGCTCGTCGCAGGCTCCGAGCGTCTACATCACCGACGACGACAACGGAGCTATTTATTTTTCATCGGGTACAACGGGCTTTCCGAAAGCAATTCTGCACGCTCACCGCGCGCTTATGCACTCGGCAAAGGTCGAGCACGCCCACCACGGACAGACAAGGGACGATGTTTTTCTCTGCATTCCTCCGCTCTACCACACAGGTGCAAAAATGCACTGGTTCGGAAGCCTGTATTCCGGAAGCAAGGCGGTACTGCTGCGCGGCGTGAGCCCCGAATGGATTATCCGCACCGTCAGCGAGGAGCGCTGCTCCATCGTTTGGCTGCTCGTTCCGTGGGCTCAGGACATTCTCGACGCTATCGACAGCGGACAGATCGATCTCAATCAGTACGACCTCAGCCGCTGGAGACTTATGCACATCGGCGCTCAGCCCGTACCTCCAACGCTCATCAAGCGCTGGAAGGCGATTTTCCCGAACCACGAATACGACACCAACTACGGACTCAGCGAGTCGATCGGCCCCGGCTGCGTTCACCTCGGAATGGGCAACATCCACAAGGTAGGCGCGATCGGCGTGGCGGGCTACGGCTGGGAGGTCAAGATCGTCGACGAGAACCGCAGCGAAGTCACAGACGGAGTCGGCGAGCTCGCAGTCAAGGGTCCCGGCGTTATGAAGTGCTACTACCGCGACGCCAAGGCAACCGAGGAGGTCCTCGACAATGAGGGCTGGCTCTATACGGGCGATATGGCGGAGCGCGACAGCGACGGCTTCATCTACCTTGTCGACCGCAAAAAGGACGTTATAATCTCGGGCGGCGAGAACATTTATCCCGTTCAGATCGAGGACTTCCTGCGCTCGAACGACGCCATTAAGGACGTAGCGGTCATCGGACTTCCCGATCAGCGTCTCGGCGAGATCTCCGCCGCCATCATCGAGGTAAAACCCGATCACACGCTCAGCGAGGAGCAGGTCAACAACTTCTGTCTTGCGCTTCCGCGCTACAAGCGCCCGCGCAAGGTGATCTTTGCCGACGTTCCGAGAAATCCCACCGGCAAAATCGAAAAGCCCGTGCTCCGCAAGAAGTACTGCGGCGAGAGCGTTGTCGCTCAGCAAAACGAAATCAATCTGAATGCAGATTTGAAATAAAACTTCTCAATGGGGGGAAACACATTGGATTTAGCAATCAAAATCATCCTTTTGGTGGCGTTCTTCGGCGTTATGATCGGAGTCGGCATTTACTGCCGTAAAAACGCCACCGACGTAAACGGCTTCGTGCTCGGCGGCAGAAGCGTCGGCCCTTGGCTGACGGCGTTCGCCTACGGCACCTCGTACTTCTCGGCGGTTATCTTCATCGGATACGCGGGACAGTTCGGCTGGAAGTTCGGTATCGCCTCGACCTGGATCGGACTGGGCAACGCTATCATCGGTTCGTTTTTGGCGTGGGCGGTCCTTGGAAGGCGCACGCGAATTATGACGCAGCACCTCAACTCATCCACAATGCCCGAATTCTTCGGCAAGCGCTTTGACAGCAACGGTCTCAAAATCGGCGCTTCGATCATCACCTTTATCTTCCTCATTCCCTACACCGCGTCGCTCTACAACGGACTTTCACGTCTGTTCAGTATGGCGTTCAACGTTCCATACATCTGGTGTATCGTGGCAATGAGCGTGCTCACCGGCATTTACGTGATCGCGGGCGGCTATATGGCCACCGCCATCAACGACTTTATTCAGGGCATTATTATGCTCTTTGGTATCGTCGCAGTAATCGCCGCCGTACTTATGAATCAGGGCGGCTTCACCTCGGCGCTCAACAAGCTCGCCGAAGTTCAGGATCCCGCAGTCAGCACTCCCGGAGCATTCAACTCCTTCTTCGGGCCCGCTCCGCTTGAGCTGCTCGGAGTTATCATCCTGACCTCGCTCGGAACCTGGGGCCTGCCTCAGATGGTTCAGAAATTCTACGCCATCAAGCACGAGCGCGACATCCGCAAGGGTATGGTTATCTCCACGGCCTTCGCTCTGATTGTTGCAGGCGGCTGCTACTTCCTCGGCGGCTTCGGCAGACTTTTCGGCGACGTTATCGACAAGAATCCCGACGGCAGCATCGTGTTCGACTCGATCGTTCCGCATATGCTTGAGGACCTTCATCCCCTGCTCATCGCTATCGTAGTTATTCTGGTACTCTCGGCTTCGATGTCCACACTTTCCTCGCTCGTTATCGCCTCCTCCTCTACCCTGACGATCGACCTGCTCAAAGGTCACGTTATCAAGAAGATGGACGACAAAAAGCAGGTTCTCATCATCAGGATCTTTGTAGTTGTATTCATCGCTATCTCCGCGTTTATCGCGATTTATCAGACTCAGAGCAAAAACGAGAGCGTCAAGTTCATCGCTCAGCTTATGGGCGTTTCGTGGGGTGCGCTCGCGGGCGCGTTCCTCGCGCCCTTCCTCTACGGCCTGTACTGGAAAAAGACAACAAAGCTCGCCTGCTGGGTAAGCTTTATCTTCGGCGCAGGAATTATGCTGCTCAACCTCTTTGCAAAGCAGATTTTCCCGAAGCTGCTCCAGTCTCCGATCAACTGCGGCGCACTTGCAATGATCGCCGGACTCATCATCGTTCCCGTCGTGAGCCTCATTACTCCAAAGCCCGACAAAAAGATGGTCGACGACGCCTTCGCCTGCTACGAAAAACAGGTTCCGGCAAAGCAGAAAAACTCACTCGATTAATCAACACAGAATTAAAGGACGCACCCGCTTGGGCGCGTCCTTTGTACTTTCCGACACAAAAAGGAGCGGCTCCCGAGCCGCTCCTCTTACAAGTTTTTTATCAGAAGGTTCTTTCGAAAATCACCGAACCATCGGTGTTTTTGTAGAGGTATTTGATTTTAATGTCTATGCCCGTATACTGCTTCGCGTAATTCTTGTCGGATTCAACAGCATCGCTGACGTTTTCGCCTTCCAAGCCCGATTCGATCTCAGCCTTTGTCTGCGCAACCTCCTCAGCGCTGCGAAGGAACTTGCAGGTGTACTGATAAACCATGGTGTCGCCCTCGGCGTAGACGTCAACGTTATATGCAATATTTGACAAATCCACCTGGCTCTTGAGGAACTCGGCATACTCGTCAAGCGTCATTAAATCGCCGTCAGAGGTGATGTCAGCTGTCGTCGGCTCGTCTATATCGGTCTTGCTGCTTTCGGTTTTGCTGCTTTCG
>ONIJ01000178.1 GCA_900317875.1 uncultured Eubacteriales bacterium | reverse complement strand
TCGCTCCCGTTGCAGTCCGTCTTTCCGAGCTCCTCGGTCAGGACGCTGTTTTCGCTGACGACGACGAGGTCGTAGGCGAGAACGCCAAGAAGGCAGTTGCCGAAATGAACGACGGCGACGTTGTTCTTCTTCAGAACACCCGTTTCAGAAAAGAAGAAACCAAGAACCTTGAGCCCTTCTCAAGCGAGCTGGCTTCTCTGGCGGAAGTATTCGTAATGGACGCTTTCGGCTCCGCTCACCGCGCTCACTGCTCCACCGCGGGCGTTACCGACCATATCAAGGACACCGCTGTAGGTTACCTGATGCAGAAGGAGATCAACTACCTGGGCAACGCTGTTGAAACTCCCGTACGTCCCTTCGTTGCTATCCTCGGCGGCGCAAAGGTTGCCGACAAGCTCAACGTTATCTCCAACCTCCTCGAAAAGTGCGACACACTCATCATCGGCGGCGGTATGGCTTACACCTTCCTCAAGGCTCAGGGCAAGGAAGTAGGAAAGTCCCTCGTAGACGACACCAAGCTCGACTACTGCAAGGATATGATCGCCAAGGCAGAGGAGCTCGGCAAGCAGCTTCTCCTCCCCGTTGACACCACTATCGCGGCTGATTTCCCGAACCCCATCGACGGACCGATCGACGTTGAGATCGTTGACGTAGACGCTATCCCCGCAGATATGGAAGGCCTGGACATCGGCACAAAGACTCAGGAGCTCTTTGCAGAGGCTGTCAAGAACGCCAAGACCGTTGTTTGGAACGGACCTATGGGCGTATTTGAGAATCCCACCCTCGCAGCCGGCACCATCGCTGTTGCGAAGGCTCTGGCAGAGACCGACGCTACCACTATCATCGGCGGCGGCGACAGCGCTGCGGCTGTTATTCAGCTCGGCTTCGCTGACAAGATGAGCCACATCTCCACAGGCGGCGGCGCTTCCCTCGAATATCTCGAAGGCAAGACTCTTCCCGGCATTGCAGTCATCGCCGACAAATAATTTACCGAAGTCTGATTATGTTTTTGGGGCGCACCCGGGTGTGCGCCCTTCTTTGTAAAGATAATAATTTTCTTGAAAGGAATAATAATTATGGATAAAGCTAAAAGAAAAGCCATTATCGCGGGCAACTGGAAAATGAACAAGACTCCCAAGGAGGCAAAAGAGCTTCTTACAGCCATCGCTCCCCTTGTTGCGGACGCTGACTGCGAGGTCATCGCGTGCGTTCCCTATGTTGACCTGGCAACCGCCATCGAGGCGACCGCCGGCACAAACGTCAAGATCGGCGCGGAGAACTGCCACTGGGCGGCAAGCGGCGCTTTCACCGGCGAAATCTCCACCGGTATGCTCAAGGAAATCGGCGTTGAGTACGTTGTTCTCGGCCACAGCGAGCGCAGACAGTACTTCGGCGAGACCGATGAAACCGTTAACAAGAGAACAAAGGCTGCGCTTGCCGCAGGTCTTAAGCCCATCGTATGCGTAGGCGAGCTGCTCTGGGAGCGCGAGTGCAACATCACCGAGGAGGTTATCGCCCGTCAGATCAAGCTCGACCTCTGGGATGTTACCGAGGAAGAACTCAAGAACGTTGTTATCGCCTATGAGCCTGTTTGGGCTATCGGCACAGGCAAAACCGCTACCGCTGAGCAGGCTGAGGAGGTTTGCGCATTCATCCGCGCCCAGCTCGCCAAGCTCTACAATCAGGACGCTGCCGACGCTGTTACTATCCAGTACGGCGGCTCGATGAACGACGGCAACGCCGACGAGCTCCTTTCCAAGGTCAACGTAGACGGCGGCCTCATCGGCGGCGCTTCACTCGTTGCCGAGAAATTCGCTGCTATCGTTAAAGCGGCCTCCAAATAATCTGTAAATTCTGAAAGGACTTTGCTTATGAAAAAGCCTTTAATTCTAATGATCCTCGACGGCTTCGGCGTTGGAAAGAAGGGCGAGGAAAAAGCTAATGCGATCCTCGCCGCAAACACTCCCAACATCGACAGACTGTTTGCGGAAAATCCTCTCACCCAAATCGGCGCTTCGGGAATGGACGTTGGTCTGCCCGACGGTCAGATGGGCAACAGCGAGGTAGGTCACACCAATATCGGCGCGGGCAGGATCGTTTATCAGGAGCTCACAAGGATCACCAAAACCATCAACGAGGACAAGCTCAAGGACAACGAGGAGATCGTTGCCGCGATGGATAACGCCCTCAAGAACAACAGCGACCTTCACCTTATGGGCCTGCTCTCCCCCGGCGGCGTTCACAGCCACAACACACACCTCTACGGAATTCTGGAGCTCGCAAAGAAAAAGGGACTCAAGAACGTTTACATTCACGCCTTTCTCGACGGCCGTGACGTTCCTCCCTCGAGCGCGGCGGAATATGTTGCCGACGCGGCTGCAAAGTGTGAGGAAATCGGCGTAGGCAAGATCGCCACCGTTATGGGCAGATACTACGCTATGGACAGAGATAACCGCTGGGAGCGCGTTGAAAAGGCCTACGCCGCGCTGGTTTACGGCGAGGGCGTCGAGGCAGACTGCCCCGTTCAGGCTGTAAAGGACAGCTACGCAAACGGCGTTACCGACGAGTTCGTTATCCCGATCGTAGTCAAGGGCGGCGCAACTATCAAGCCCAACGACAGCGTAATCTTCTACAACTTCCGCCCCGACAGAGCGCGCGAGATCACCCGCACGCTGGTCGACGAGGACTTCAAGGGCTTTGAGCGCAGAAACGGCTTCTTCCCGCTGTTCTACGTTTGTATGACGCAGTATGACGCCACTATGCCCAACGTGCACATCGCGTTCAAGCCTCAGACCTTGAAGAACACAATGGGCGAATACATCTCCTCGCTCGGAATGCAGCAGCTGCGAATCGCCGAAACCGAGAAATACGCTCACGTAACCTTCTTCTTCAACGGCGGCGTTGAAAAGGTTTATGAGGGCGAGGACAGGATCCTCGTTAAATCTCCCGCTGTGGCGACCTACGACCTCCAGCCCGAGATGAGCGCTTACGAGGTTAAGGACAAGCTGGTTGACGCTATTCACAGCGGCGTTTACGATATGATCATCCTCAACTTCGCAAACTGCGATATGGTCGGTCACACAGGCGTATTTGAAGCGGCAGTAAAGGCTGTTGAGGCTGTTGACGACTGCGTAGGTCAGGTCGTTTCGGCTATCCGCGAGATGGACGGCGTGGCTATCATCACCGCCGACCACGGCAACGCCGACAAGATGATCGACGAGGACGGCGAGCCCTTCACCGCTCACACCACCAATCCCGTTCCCTTCTGCGTGATCGGATATGACTGCACGCTCAGAGAAGGCGGAGTTCTGGCTGACATCGCGCCCACAATGCTCAAAATTATGAACCTTCCTCAGCCCGAGGAAATGACCGGAAAGAGCATTATCGTCTGATTATCGCTTATCCGCCGTTTACAGCGCGTTTTGAAAAATGTTTTTAAAGCCTGCCGGATTTCCGGCGGGCTTTTTCTTTGCAAGATCCGCGCGCAAATACTGCAATAGATTTCATTATGACAGCAAGAAAACAAAAGTCACGTTTCACAAAAACGCCTTGGAATATTTGTGCATAATAATATAAAAACCTTTTAAAAAAAGCAAAATGAACAAATAAAGCCGCTCTGAGTTGTGCAAAGAGCGGATTTTTTTATATTTCGAAAAACGCATTGTTAAATCTGTACAAATATGATATAATTATCAGGTGATATTTTATGGAATTGCTGAATATTCTATATCATTACTTTTAGAAGTACGAAAATCATTTTGAAGGGAGTTTTTTCTTTGAAACAATACGACGCGAAAAAGATTCTGAACATTGCGCTGGCCGGTCACAGCGGCTGCGGCAAAACCTCTGTCGCGGAGTCCATTCTCTATCTCGCCAAGGCGAGCGACAGACTGGGCAAGGTTGCCGACGGCAACACCACTCTCGACTTTGACAGCGAGGAAATCAAGCGTCAGGCGTCAATTATGACCGCCGTTGCGCCGATAGAATGGAAAGGAACAAAAATCAACCTCATCGACACCCCCGGTCTGTTTGACTTTGCCGGCGGCGTTGCCGAGGGTATGCGCGCTGCCGACACAGCGCTGATCGTTGTTTCCGGCAAGGACGGCGTTAACGTCGGAACCGAAAAGGCTGTTGAAGCCGCAACCAAGGCGGGCCTGACAAAGGTTTTCTTCGTCAACGGCCTGTGCGACGAGGACGCGCGCTTCTACCGCGTATTTGAAAACCTGAAATCCACCTTCGGACCTTCTGTGTGCCCGGTGGTTGTTCCCTATATCGTTGACGGTCAGGCAAACACCTACGTCAACCTCTTTGACTACAAGGCTTACGAGTACGGCAAGGACGGCGCCGCAAAGCCCACAGCGCTTCCCGATATGGGCGCGCGTCTTGAAGGCCTGCGCGAGGCGATCAAGGAAGCCGTTGCCGAAACAAGCGAGGAGCTGCTCGACAAGTTCATTATGGGCGAGGAATTCACCCCCGAGGAAATCATCACAGGCGTTTCCCAGGGCGTTAAGGACGGCTCGATCTGCCCCGTATTCTGCGGCGACGCTCACAGCACCTTCGCTATCGACCAGCTGCTCAACAGTCTGACATGGCTCGCTCCCTCGGCGGCTGTTAAGGCCGAGGAGGTCGGCGTTGACCTCGACGGCGAACCCGTTGAAGTAAGCGTTAACGTAAACGCTGCCGCCGCCGCCATCGTATTCAAGACCGTTGCCGACCCGTTCATCGGCAGACTTTCATATGTTAAGGTCGTTTCGGGCAAAATTTCTCCCGACGTTCCCGTTATCAATATGCGCACAGGCTCGCCCGAAAGAATCTCAAAGGTTCTGACAATGACGGGCAAAAAGCAGAGCGACACCGATTACATCGGCGCGGGCGACATAGGCGCTATCCCGAAGCTCGTGTCCACAAAGACCGGCGACACCCTCTGCTCGCCGCTGAGAAAGGTCATTCTCGACGGAATCGACTATCCCGTATCGAGCTATTCCATGGCTATCTATCCCGCCAAGAAGGGCGACGAGGACAAGGTTGCCCAGGCTGTCGGCAAGCTCGCTGACGAGGATCCCACGATCAAGTTCGAGAGCAATCACGAAACTCACGAAATGATCATCTCAGGTCAGGGCGAACAGCACCTCGATGTTGTGATCTCCCGACTCAAGAGCAAATATAATGTTGACGCGAAGCTCCAGAAGCCGAAGATCGCGTACCGCGAGACCATCCGCAAGAAGGTTTCCGCTCAGGGCCGCTACAAGAAGCAGTCGGGCGGACACGGTCAGTTCGGCGACGTTTGGATCGAGTTCGAGCCGTTTGACACCGAGTCGCTCGAATTTGCCGAGCGCGTAGTCGGCGGCGCGGTTCCCAAGAACTTCTTCCCCGCTGTTGAAAAAGGTCTGCGCGACGCAATCAAGAAGGGCGTTCTCGCGGGTTATCCCACAGTCGGCATCAAGGCGACGCTCTACGACGGCTCCTATCACCCCGTTGACTCCTCGGAAATGTCCTTCAAGACCGCCGCTTCACTGGCGTACAAGAACGGTATTCCCAACGCAATGCCCACACTTCTCGAACCCATCGGCTCACTGAAGGCTACCGTGCCCGACGGCAATATGGGCGATGTAATGGGCGAGGTCAACAAGCGCCGCGGCAGAGTTATGGGTATGAACCCCGCAGGCAAGGGTATGCAGGTGGTTGAGGCCGAGGTCCCGATGTCCGAAATGGCTGACTTTGCTACATTTATCCGCCAGATCACCCAGGGCAGAGGCTCCTACGAGTTCACCTTCGCGCGCTACGAGGACTGCCCCGCAAACGTTGCCCAGAAGGTCATCGAAGCCGCAAAGGCTGAAATGGACGACTGATTATATTGTTGATTAGCTTATAGGATGATAAGAGGCTTAGCTCAGATCCCGCAAACGGGTATGAGCCAAGCCTCTGTTTTTTCTGTTTATTTCAATCACTCAACAGCGAACTGCGAGTGGTAGAGCTCGTGGTAAAAGCCCTTCTTTTTGAGCAGTCCTGCGTGGGTGCCCTGCTCGACGATGTTTCCGTCGCGCATCACCAGAATGACGTCGCTCTCCCTGATCGTTGACAGGCGGTGCGCTACGACAAAGCTCGTCCTGCCCTTCATCATTTTTGCGAACGCCTTCTGAACTCGGATCTCGGTCAGCGTGTCGATCGAGGAGGTCGCCTCGTCGAGGATGAGGACCTCGGGATTTGTGAGCATAGCGCGGGCGATGCAGAGGAGCTGCTTTTGTCCCTGACTGAGGTTTCCGCCGCCCTCGCTTATGACCGTGTCGTAGCCGTGAGGCATTCTGCGGATGAAGCTGTGGGCGTAAGCCGCCTTTGCCGCCGCGATGATTTCGTCGTCGGAGGCGTTTTCGTTTCCGTAGCGCAGGTTTTCCATTATCGTGCCGCAGAACAGCCAGCTGTCCTGGAGCACCATTCCGTAGCGCATACGCAAATCGTCGCGGCGCATTTCGCGGATGTCCGCGCCGTCGACGAGGATCCTTCCGCTGTTGACGTCGTAAAAGCGCATAAGCAGGTTGATGAGAGTCGTCTTGCCGCAGCCCGTGGGGCCTACGATCGCCACGTGCGTGCCGCCCGGAACCTTGAGCGAGAAGTTGCGGATGAGCGGCTTTTCGGGAACATAGGAAAAGCTGATGTTCTCGATTTCAACATCTCCCCTGTGCTCGGGAGATTTTTTTTCGGAGTCGGGAGTTTCGTCCTCCGCTTCGAGCACCTCGAACACTCTGCGCGCCGCCGCAATGCCCGTCTGGAGCTGCGTCAGCACGCCCGTCACCTCGTTGAAGGGCTTGGTGTACTGGTTGGCATAGGTGAGGAAGCAGGAGAGTCCGCCGACCGTCAGCGAGCCCGAAAGCACCGTGAGCGCGCCGATAACTCCGACCGCCGCGTAAACGGCAGCATTCACCAGACGGGTGGTCGGGTTGGCGAGGGCGCCCGCGTACTGAGCCCTGAATCCGACGTCGTAGAGGGTGGTGTTGTAGCTGTCGAAGTCCTCGAAAGCCTGTTTTTCGTAGGCAAACGACTTGACAAGGCGCTGATTGCCCACATATTCCTCGACGAATGAGGAAATCTCGCCCTGGAGAAGCTGCTGCTCTCGGAAGCGCTTTGAGGTCAGCTTTCCGATGAAGCCCGCCACAAAAAGCGACAGCGGCGTGAGGAAGAATACGAGCAGCGCGATGCGCCAGTCGGTGAGCAGCATAAATACCAGGGTTCCGACGATCGTGACAATGCCCGAAAAGAGCTGTAAAAACATCTGATTGAGGCCGTCGCCCACAGCGTCTACGTCGTTGATAACGCGGCTGATAAGGTCGCCGTGAGAATGGGTGTCGATGTATGACAGCGGCACCGAATTCAGCTTGCGGAAAACGGCGCGGCGAAGGTCGCGCACCGTATTGAAGCTGATGAGATTGATAAGATAGGTCATCAGCCATTGAAAGACCGTAACGCCTGCCACGGCTCCGCCGATATATCCCAGGATCCTCGCCACGTCGCCGAATTCGACGTTTCCTTTTCCTATGATGTGGTCGAGCGCCCTGCCGACGAGCACGGGCACAAAGAGCGTGAGCGAAACGCTCGCAACGGCAAATATCACTGCGAGCAAAAGCAGCAATCGATAGGGCTTAAGCCGGCGGAGAACCTTTTTTACGGGAGAATTGGATTTCATACCGCCGCCTCCCCGCTCTGCTGCGACAGACAGATGTCGCGGTAAACCTCGCAGGACTCAAAAAGCTCCTCGTGAGTGCCCTTGCCGGCGAGCGTTCCGTCGCTCACCACAAGGATCAAATCGGCGTTCTTTACGGTGGTGCTGCGCTGAGTTACGATGATGACCGTCATATTGCGGGTGTTTTCTTTAAGCGCGCGGCGAAGCGCCGCGTCGGTGGCGAGGTCCAGCGCCGAAAAGCTGTCGTCGAGGATGAGAACCTCGGGATCGCCTGCAAGTGCGCGCGCGATGCAGAGCCTCTGCCGCTGTCCGCCGCTGAAATTCTTGCCGCCCTGCTCTACCCTGCTGTCGAGTCCGTCGGGCAGCTTGCTGACAAATTCATAAGCCTGAGCTGTTTTGAGCGCGCGGATTATTTCATCGTCCGACGCGCTTTTGTTGCGCCATTTCATATTGTCGCGTAGAGTTCCGCTGAACAGCACGCTCTGCTGCGGAACAACGCCCATCTGACCGCGAAGCTGCGCAAACGGATAGTCGCGCACGTCCGCGCCGTCGACGCTGACGCGCCCGGAGCCGACGTCATAGAAACGCGGGATCAAATTGATGAGCGTGCTCTTGCCGCTGCCGGTCCCGCCGATGATGCCGACCGTCTGACCGCGCATAATCTTAAAGCTGACTTTGCTGAGCTCCTCGTCGCCGTCGTCGGAATAATTGAAGCTGACGTCCTCAAACTCGATTTTCGGAGCGGACAAATCCGGAACGACCTCGGCGTTTTCCTTCTCGACCACCGTCGGAACGGTTTCAAACACCTCGTTAATGCGCTTTGCGCTCGCGGAGGAGCGCGTCATAATGGTGACGAGGTTCGCAACAACGATCATCGCGAGCAGGATCTGCGTCATATAGCTCACGAGCGCCACAATTTCGCCCGTGCGCATTTCGCCGGTATCGACCTTGACCGCGCCGAACCAGAGGATGAGAATGATCGCAATATCGGTAACGGCGTAGGTGACGGGACTGAGCAGCGCCGAAAGCCTGCTTACCCGCACGGCGGTTCTCGCGTAGTCCCCGGTTGCGTCGTCGATTCGGACGCATTCCGCCTTCTGCTTGGAGAAAGCGCGGATAACGCGGTTGCCCGAGAGGTTCTCGCGCGCCACAAGCCCGATCCTGTCGAGCTTTTTTTGCATCGCGGCAAACATAGGCACGCTTTTGGTCATAACGAGCCAGAGCGTAAGCGCGATGAGCACCGCCGCTCCGAAGAAAATCAGCGAGAGCTGCAGATTTATTGTCATCGCCATAACCAGCGAGCCCGCTATGATAAACGGCGCGCGCGTGAGCAGGCGTATCATCATCGCAATGCTCTGCTGAACCTGATTTGTGTCGTTTGTGATCCGGGTGATCAGCGACGGCGTGCCGAGCGAGTCGAGCTCGGCGTGCGAGAGCAGGTTGATGTGCTCATAGAGCGCACGCCTGATTTTGGTTCCCGCGCCCTGAGAAGCCCTTGACGCGAAATACTGCGTGAACATCGCGCTCGACCAGCCGAGGACGGCGAGTCCGACAAGCAGTCCGCCCATTCCCCACACGTATGCCGGGTCGCGGTTTGCGATTCCTACGTCGATGATCCTTGCCATAACGAGCGGCACAAGCAGCTCCAGAATCGCTTCAAAGAGCTTGCACAGCGGCCCGATAATGCATTCTTTTTTGTAATCCTTTAAAAACCGGCGGAGCTTGAACATAATTCCCCTCATTTT
>ONIJ01000083.1 GCA_900317875.1 uncultured Eubacteriales bacterium | reverse complement strand
ATCAGAGCTTCAATGGCTAATTACAGGAAAGAGGATGGTGGACTTCTGAATATGCCACTCTATTCAATAAACACTTTATCACGAAAGAGTGACTGACTATGCTATCTTACGATGAATTACTCCAAAAATACAACACAGCACTGAAAACGATTGAATCCTTACGTACTGAAAACAAGCACCTGAAATCAAAACTCGGAATTATTGATGAGGCTCCGGCGGAAAGGAAAGCCGCTGACAAATCGGTTATCAACAAATACAGCAGTGTTGAAGCAAAAATACGTTTGTTCAGAAAACTATTTTCAGGACGTGAAGATGTTTTCGCACGGCGATGGACAGCAAAACTACCGGAAAAAGCGGCTATCAGCCTGTTTGTGAGAACGAATGGGCAGATGGAATCTGCGACAAAAATGCTTTTAAATGTTCGGTATGTCCCAACAGAAAATTATTGCCGTTATCCGACAAAGCAATTTATAACCACCTTGCAGGCAAAGACGAATACGGCAGGGATGTTATCGGCATTTATCCGATGCTGCCGGACGATACCTGTCGCTTTTTGTGCGCTGATTTTGATGAAGCTGAATTTGAAAAAGATGTTGCGGCTTATCGCTCGGTTTGCGAAGAGTTTCATTTGCCTGTTGCCGTAGAACGTTCTCGCTCCGGAAAAGGCGCACACACATGGATTTTCTTTGAAGCAGCAGTCCCGGCTGAAATGGCACAAAAAATGGGAACGATCATTCTCACCAAAGCGATGCAGCTGCGTGGAGAGTTGTCATTTAAATCCTATGACCGATTCTTTCCGAATCAGGATACAATGCCTGCCGGCGGATTTGGAAATCTGATTGCGCTTCCGCTGCAAGGACTTGCCCGAAAAGCCGGAAACAGTGTTTTTGTTGACGAGAGCTTCATCCCCTACCCCGATCAGTGGGAGTATCTCGCTTCCATTCAATCTGTATCTCTGGAACGGGTTGAGGAAATAATCGCAAAATATGGAAAGAATAACGAGCTTGGCGAGCTTGTTGCAGACAAAGAGGATAAACCGTGGGAAACAAAGAAAGAACCTTCATTCGGTCAGCTCGACTTTCCGAAAACACTTGAAATCATCCGCGCAAATATGGTGTACGTTCCTATCGTCGAGTTATCCTCTCCGGTGATAAATGCCGTAAAACGCCTCGCCGCGTTCAAGAATCCTGATTTTTACAGAGCGCAGGCGATGAGAATGTCGATATATAACAAACCCCGTGTTATCTGCTGCGCGGATATGACAAAAGAATATATTGCCCTTCCACGCGGGTGTGAAAATACGCTTTACGATACGCTGAACGGAGCGAATGTTCGGTATAATGTAACCGATAAAACAAATCACGGTAACCCGATTCCCGTTTTATTCAACGGTAAACTTCGAGATGACCAGCAGATAGCCGCTGACGCAATTCTTGAACACAATACAGGCGTATTGTCGGCAACGACCGGATTCGGCAAAACTGTAATTGCCTCATATCTGATAGCGCAGCGAAAAGTCAACACGCTTGTGCTTGTCCATACGCAAGCGCTGTTAACGCAATGGAAGAAATCACTGGAAGCGTTTTTGCGCTTTGACATCACTCCGCCGGAGGCACCCAAAAAACGCGGACGGCATACCGCTTGGTCTCCGATCGGAATACTCGGCTCTCAGAAGAATACTCTGCACGGAATCGTCGACATCGCAATCATACAGTCGGCTTTGTCTGACGGAGAGGCAAAAGATTTAGTCAAAAATTACGGCATGGTAATTGTCGATGAATGCCATCATATTTCCGCGGTCAATTTTGAAAAGGTTCTAAAGAGCGCAAACGCGAAATATGTTTACGGCTTGACCGCAACACCGGCACGGCAAGACGGTCACCATCCTATAATATTTATGCAGTGCGGTCCCATACGATATAAGGTTGACGCAAAGGAGCAAGCCGATAAAAGACCCTTTGAGCATTACCTTATTCCACGATTTACTTCATTCCGCTCCGCTGCGGATAAAACGATTACAGCATTGTATAAGGAGTTGTCCGAAAACCAGCTACGCAATAATCTGATTGCCAATGACATAATCGAAGCATTAAGCGAGGGCAGAACACCGATCATTTTGACAGAGCGGCGTGAGCACATAGAAACGATCAGCGGATTGTTGTCAGGAAAATGCGAAAACATTATCACACTTTTCGGAACGAGCTCACAAAAAGAAAAGAGAGAGACACTCGCAAAGCTTGAATCGATCCGCGACAACGAGAAGCTGATTATCATTGCTACAGGAAAATATGTCGGTGAAGGTTTTGATTTTCCAAGACTCGATACCCTTTTTCTCGCGCTGCCGATTGCGTGGAAAGGCAAGGTCGCGCAGTACACAGGCAGACTGCACCGCAATTATCCCGGCAAAACCGAGGTTCAGGTATATGATTATGTGGATAT
>ONIJ01000084.1 GCA_900317875.1 uncultured Eubacteriales bacterium | reverse complement strand
ATATTATTTACCGCGGCAAATTCCCCTTGTATAAACGAAAAAAATGATGTATAATAATCACAGGTGAAATTTTTGCCTGTGGTTATTTTTTTCAAGCGGTGATTTTATGAAGCTATATTTACAACGTGACGTTTCGGCAGGAAATATCGGCTTTACGGTTTTTGACGAAAGCGGCAGGGAAAAATACCGCGTCGCCAACGAAAAAACCAAGCTTTCAACGCGGCTCAATCTCTCTGTCAAAAATCAGGACGGCGAGATCGCGGCTAAAATACGCCGGTTCCCGATTGCCAACGCCTTTGTGCTCAAAGCAGGCAAGGCTCACGTGACCTTCGTTATGGTTCCGACAAAGCGCGGGGTACTTTCGTATTTTTACGGCAACAACTGGCACATTCTCGGAAACGTCGCTGCAAAGAATTTCACGATTATCGACGTCGACAAAACCGTTATCCTAAATCACCGTCGGCACGCCGACCGCTGCACGCTGGAGATTTTTAACGAGGAAAACGAACTGTACTGCGTGGCGGCTTCCGTCTGCGTAAACCTGATCAACACAACTGAGAAGCCGGTTGTAAAGACAGCCGGTATATAATATTGGAGGTATAACTATGGATAAACTGTTAAAGCTTATCAGCGAAAACGCAAACTTCACTTCCGCCGAGCTCGCGGCAATGCTCGGCGAGCCCGAGGACGCCGTCAAGGCTAAAATCAAGGACTATGAAGAAAAGGGCGTAATCAAGGGCTATCAGGCGATTCTCAACAGCGATTATTTCGAGGACAACTTTGTAGAAGCGCTGATCGAGCTCAAAGTCGCTCCTAAAAAGGAAACGGGCTTTGATGAGATCGCCAGCAGATGTATGGCGTTTGACGAGGTTGAATCGGTTTATCTTATGGCGGGCGTTTATGATCTCGCGCTTATCGTGCGCGGACAGACAATGCAGGACATCGCAATGTTTGTCGCCAAAAAGCTTTCCACGATCGAGGGTGTGCTTTCAACAGGCACTCACTTCATTATGCAGCGCTACAAGGACAGGGGAGTGAACCTCATCGATTTTGAAGGTGAAAACGACGAGAGGAGTTTAATCCTGTGATAGATTACGGTAAATATCTGAACAGAAGCATACAATCGATCAGTCCGTCGGGTATTCGGAAATTTTTCGATATTGCCAACGAGATGGACAACGTGATTTCGCTGAGTATCGGCGAGCCTGATTGTCAAACTCCGTGGCACATCCGCGACGAGGGTATCCGCTCTCTTGAAAAGGGAAAGACCTGGTACTCTCCGAACCGCGGTTTTTCCGATTTGTTAAAGGAAATCACAACCTATTACGAAAGACGCTTTTCGCTTACATACGATCCCAATAAGCAGACTCTCGTTACCGTGGGCGGCAGCGAGGCGATCGACCTTGCGTTCCGCACGCTCGTTCAGGAGGGCGACGAGGTCATCATCCCTCAGCCGGCGTTTGTCTGCTACAATCCGCTCTGCGTAATGGCGGGCGGCACTCCCGTGAACATCAACACTAAAAATGAGGATAAATTCCGCCTGAGAGCTTGTGATCTGGAGGCGGCTATCACGCCGAGATCAAAACTGCTCGTACTGCCTTTCCCGAACAATCCTACGGGCGCTATTATGGAAAAAGAGGATCTCGAGGAAATCGCCGATGTGGTTAAGCGCCACGACCTTTTGGTGCTTTCGGATGAAATCTACTGCGAGCTGACCTACGGCGGAAGAAACCACACCTCGATCGCCTCGATCGACGGAATGTATGAGCGCACCGTCGTAATCAACGGCTTTTCAAAATCCTATGCCATGACGGGCTGGAGACTCGGCTACGCTTTAGGTCCCGCTCCCATAATTTCCGAGATGACCAAGCTCCATCAGTACGGGATTATGTCAGCTCCCACAACAGCCCAGTACGCGGCTATCGAGGCGCTCCGCCACGGAGACGCCGATGTTTCCCGTATGCGCGACGAATACGATATGCGCCGCCGTCTTGTCGTCGACAGCTTCAACGCGATGGGACTGAGCTGCTTTGAACCGCTCGGCGCCTTCTATGTGTTCCCCTGTATCAAGTCGACGGGACTCACCTCCGAGGAGTTCTGTACGCGCCTGATTATGGAAAAGCACGTCGCCGTCGTTCCGGGCAACGCCTTCGGAGAATGCGGCGAGGGCTTCGTTAGGGTTTCCTACTCCTACTCGCTCAAGCATTTACAAGTCGCCCTGAACCGAATCAAAGAATTTTTAGGAGAGCTGCAAAATGGAAGTAACTCTGAAAGCGCCGGCTAAAATAAATCTTTCTCTCGACGTGCTCGGAAAGCGCGCCGACGGTTATCACGAGCTGTCCACGGTAATGCAGACCGTGGATCTGTATGACACTATCAGAATATCCGACAACGACAGCGGCAAGGTGACGATCTCCTGCAGCTACGAGGGAGTTCCCTGTGACGACCGCAATATCTGCGCAAAGGCAGCGTACCGCTTTTTTGACCATTGCAGGCTTCCCGTGTCGGGCGTCCACATCGACATTGACAAAACTATCCCGACTCAGGCAGGACTTGCCGGCGGCAGCAGCGACGGCGCGGCGGTCATTATGGGGCTCAACTTCCTGTTCAACACAAGGCTCACGCCTGCCGAAATGATCCAAATAGGCGAGAAGATCGGTGCAGACGTCCCTTTCTGTATTGAGGGCGGCACACGGCTTTGCACCGGTATCGGAGCCACGATGAAAAAGCTCCCGTCATTCCACGGAGTCCACCTTGTTATCTGCAAGCCCGATACCGTCAGCGTTTCCACCGCCGAGGCTTATCAGAAGGTAGACGCGCTGCAAAAGCACCCCTGCTATACCGACGAAATGGTAAAGGCGCTTTTCAGCCGTGATCTGTTTATGATAACCTCCTCGATCTTCAACGATTTTGAACTCGCGCTTCAGATCCCGGAGGTTATCAAAATCAAAAAGACAATGCTCGATTGCAAGGCTAAGGGCGCCGGAATGTCGGGATCGGGCTCGGCGGTTTTCGCCGTGTTCCAATCGGAAAGCAAGGCTAAGAAGTGCTGCGAACTGCTCAGACAAACCTATCCCGAAACATTTTTATGCAAACCTATAAAAATCGGATGTTCAATTGAATAAATCATATTTGCCTGTCCATAATTCCTGTAAAGAAATTAAGGACAGGTGTTTTTTATGAAGCTTTTTGTCAAGTCCGCCTGCGTGGCCTTTATTTTTACCGTGATATTCTCAATGCTCCCGTTTCAGGCGGCGTGCGCCGACCTTGAAAACGACGTTTTCCGCCTGCACATCCTCGCAAATTCCGATTCCGACGAGGATCAGGCGCTCAAGCTCAAGGTGCGCGACAGGGTGCTTTCCTACACCGAGGAGCTTTTTGCGCGCGCAAAAACCAAGGAGGAGGCGGAGACCTTGGTAAAAGACAATCTTCAGTCGATAGCCGACGTCGCCGCGAACGAGGTCGTAAAGCAGGGCTATTCCTATCCCGTCAAGGCTGAGATCACCAATATGTTTTTCACAACAAGACATTATGACAGCTATACGCTGCCCGCCGGCAATTATGACGCGCTGCGCCTTACGATCGGCGAGGGCGATGGACACAACTGGTGGTGCGTGATGTTTCCCGCTTTGTGCATAAGCTCTGACCTGAGCCGTGAAAGCAGAGCCAAAGAAAACTTTTCCGACCGCGAGTATGAGGTCGTCAAAAACGAAAAAAGGGAATATAAATTTTTTGCGGTTGAGTTTTTTGAAAAAATCTTTTCAAGTTTCTCCTAAGTCCTTTTTTTGGGACACCTGAGGGTGTATAATAAGATAAAGCTATTTTTTCAGGTGATGCATATGCTTAGATTTATTTTAGGAACAGGCGGTACAGGCAAGACCGCCTACATACACGACCGAATAAAAGAGCTCGCGCAAAACGGCGAGGATGAAATCCTTATGCTCGTGCCTGACCAGAGCACTTTTGAATCGGAAAAAGCCTTTCTCGAACTGCTCGGCGCCAAGCTATCCAAAAGGGTAGAGGTTTTCGGCTTTGAGGGAATGTGCCGCCACGTTTTCCAACGAACGCGGACCGTGCCTCAGAATGTGATCGACAACGGAACACGCGCCGTGCTTATGAGCGTTGCGCTCGAACAGCTCAGCGAAAAGCTGGATTTGTTAAAAACAAAGCGCAGCAGAGGAGTTGTTGAAATGCTGCTAGGCACTCTTTCGGAGTGCAAAAAGAACGGGATCTCCACCGATATGCTCCGCGATGCCGGGAAAAAAATCGGCGACAAAACACTCTGCGCCAAGCTCGACGAAACGGCGCTCGTTCTCGACGTTTTCAACAGTCTGCTCACTCAAAGCTACATTGATCCGCTCGACAACCTTGAAAGACTGAAAAATATTCTTTTAGAGAATCAAAATATCTTCCGAAACAAGGTTCTTTTCATCGACGCTTTCAGCGGCTTCACTGCGGTTCAGCTCGAAATAATCCGGGTGCTGCTTAACCGCTGCCGCGAGGTAAACATTGCGCTCACGCTCGATCCCTTCGGCAGCAAGAGCGAGGAGGTTTTCGCCGTATCTCACGCGACCTATGAACAGCTTCTCAGCCTTGCAAAGCGCGATTTTATCGACATCAAAACGCCCGTAAAGCTCGAAACGCCTCAGAGATTCGATAACGACGAGCTATCAATTCTTGAAGCGGGAGTTTTCCGTCGAAATCCGATTGAAAGCGATAATGAGCCGCAGAACATCGTCCTCTACAGCGCCTCGGATCTATATGACGAATGCGAATTTGTCGCGCGCCGCATCAAGGAGCTTGTCATCAAAAAAAGCTTGCTCTACAACGACATCTCCGTCATCTGCCGCGACAGCAGCGTATACCGCGGTATTCTCGACGTAATGCTCGAAAAGTACGACATCCCTTATTTTATGGACGACCGCTGCGACATCAGCGTAAAGCCCGCAGTAAGGCTGATCAACAGCATATTCAGGCTGATAACCGACGGATTCAGCCGTGAGGACGTGCTTGCCTTGCTCAAAACCGGCTTGCTGCAATTTTCTGAAAAAGAAATAAGCACCTTTGAAAACTATGTTTACGTCTGGAATCTCAGCGGCAAGCGGCTTTGCTCCGAGTTCACTCAGAATCCGCGCGGCTACGTCGATGAGTTTTCCGAGCGCGACGAAAAAAAACTCGCCGCTGCCGAAGCTGTCAGAAGAGCTGTCATTGATCCGCTGGTTTCATTCCGCGAGGAGATCAAGGGCTGTACAGGGAGAGAAATTACCGAAAAGCTCTACAGACTGCTCGAAAGCTTAGGCGTTCCGGACGCGCTTTCCGATTTATACGATGAATTGGAGTCGGGCGAGGAAAAGGGATTGGGCGCCGAACAGATAAGGGTTTGGGCGCTGCTTATGGACGCGCTTGACAAAACCGTCGCCGCAGTAGGGGATAAGCCACTTTCGGCGGAGCGGTATTTTGAGCTTTTATCCATCCAAATTTCTAATATAGAATTTTCACGGATCCCGCAAACCCTTGACTGCGTGACAGTTACCACCGCTCAAAGGGTTCGCGGAACGCTGCAGGAAGCGGCGTTTCTCATCGGCTGTGCCGACGGAGAATTTCCGGCAGTACCTCACACCTCGGGGCTTTTCTCCGATTACGAAATCAAGCAGCTTCTCTTAAACGACATCAACATCAGCGACGATTATTCATACATAGCAAACCTCGAAACCTTTATGGCATACTGCGCCGTCGCCTCGCCTTCGCAGTATCTTTTCGCGAGCTGTCCGTCGGTTAATATGCAGGGCGAAAGAAAAACTCCCTCGGTGATCTTCACCGAAATCGCCAAGGTGTTTCCGCAAATTTACGTCCGTGACAAAACCGACTACGACTCGCGCACGGACTCAATGACAGCGCTCACGCCTGCCTTTGAGGAATATGCCCGCTCGCTTTCCGACGGGATCACAGAGCTCGGCGGACTCTCGGAGTTTTTCGAAGAAAACCCGCGCTACGCCTCCGGCGCACGCGCCGTCAAGCGCGCTCTTAGCCGTGCGCCGTTTAAAATTGAGGATCCCGAAAACGCGCGTCTGCTTTTCGGCGACAACATCACGGTCTCCGCTTCTCAGGTTGAACAGTTCAGCAAGTGCCGCTTTTCGTACTTTTGCACCTACGGTCTCGGGATCCGCGAAAGAAGGAAAGCGGAGATCAATCCGATGGAATACGGCACAATGGTGCATCATATTCTCGAAAAATTCTTTATTAAATATTCTAAAAACGAATATTCCGAGATGCCCGAGGAGCAGCTTTCCGCGTTTATCCGCGAAACAGTGTCATCATATCTCGAAAGTTACCTCGGAGGCGGAGCCACAAAGGAAAAATCCTTTCTCTATAAGCTGGACGTGCTCTGTACAAATATCCTGATCCTGTTAACGCACATAATCGGGGAGCTGACGCAGAGCGACTTCAACGTCGCTGACTGCGAGCTGAATATCGGTACCGATATACCGAAATACACTCTCAGCCTGCCCTCGGGACAGAATATCGCGATTTGCGGCAAGGTTGACAGGGTGGATGTGATGAAAACCGACAACGAAACCTATCTGCGGATCATCGACTACAAAACCGGCCCCAAGAGCTTCAAGTTATCCGACGTCCTGTTCGGGCTGAACCTTCAGATGCTGCTCTATCTCTGTTCGATACGCGAAACCGGAGCGGAGCGCTACGGTGAAATAGTTCCCGCGGGAATCCTTTATATGCCTGCCGTTGTGCCGAATATCAGCGCGGACGGAATGGACGAAACCGAAATCGAGAATAAAATCAATTCCGATTTCAAGATGAACGGTCTTTTGCTAGACGACGTTCGTGTGATCAAGGGAATGGACAAGTCCGAGTCCGGAAAGTACATCCCGATCAAAATCAAAAACGGCAGCAATGTCAAATCCGACAGTCTTGCAACCCTCGAACAGATGGGCAGGCTGTTCAGGCGGCTCAACACAACAGTTATCGAAATGGGAGAAAAGCTCTTTGAGGGCGACGTTGCCGCAGTACCTCTCAAGGGAAGCGCCGACGCCTGTCAATACTGTCCCTTTGACAGTGTTTGCGGCTACCGTCAGGGCGAGCCCGTCAACGTGTTCCGAATGAAGGCGGAGGAAGTCTTTAACAAACTCGAAGAAGAAAACGGAGGTGAAGCCTGATGTCAAGAGAATGGACGGCGCAGCAGCGCGCCGCGATAGAATCAACGGACGGGACTATTCTGGTTTCCGCCGCCGCAGGCTCGGGCAAAACCGCCGTATTGGTTGAGCGCGTGATAAGAATGATCACCTCCGACGAAAATCCGGTGGACGCCGACAGACTTCTCGTTGTGACCTTCACCCGCGACGCCGCCGCCGAAATGAAGCAGAGGATCTCCGCTGCGCTCAGCGCCCTTTTGGAAAAAGATCCTTTTAACGAGCGGCTGCTGCGCCAGAGCAAGCTGCTATACACCGCTTCGATCAGCACAATCGACAGCTTTTGCGGCGATTTGGTAAAGGAATATTTCCATACCCTCGGAGTCAGCGCCGACTACAGAATCGCAGATAACGCCGAATTGGAGCTGTTAAAGGCAGCAGCGATGGATGAGGCGATCGAAAACTTCTACAACTCAGGCGACAGCGATTTTCCGAAGCTGCTCGACGCTTTTTCAGGGCGTGAGGGAGACCTCAACCTCAGAAAGACCGTGCTGAAAATTCACAGCTTCCTCGAAACTCAGCCGTTTCCCGAAAAGTGGCTGGACGAAATGCTGAAAAGCTACAGCGAGCGCAGCATAGCTCGCTCAATATGGGGAAAAATCATCGTGGATTACGCGGTGCCTGCCGTAGCTCACTGCATAAATCTCTGTGAGAGCTCGTTCAAGCTCCTGCTTGACACCGACGCAAAGCTGAGAAACAAGCTCAGCCCAATAATTGAGGATGATCTGCAGTTTTTCCAAAATCTCCAGAAGAAGCTCCTCGGCGACAGTTGGGACGAGATGGTGCGCGTTGTGCGTAGCTTTTCGCCCGCGCAGCTCCGCGCTCCGAACGGCTATAAGGACGACCCCGTAAAACTCGCCGTCGCTTCAAACCGCGACAGCGTAAAGAACACCTTAAAACGACTCCAAAAATACTTCTGCCGAAGTGAATCCGAGACAGGCGCGGAGCTCTCTGAGCTTCAATGCCTTGTGCGCGTGCTTTTCGATTTGACGCGCGAATATATTTCAAAACTCGACGGGCTCAAACGAAAAAAGAACGTGCTCACATTTTCGGATATTGAGCTGCTCACGGTAAAGCTGCTGGCTGAGCCTGACGACGGCGGCTTCCGGAGAACCGCTCAGGGCAGAGAGATCTCATCCCGATTTGATGCCGTTATAGTGGACGAGTTCCAGGATGTAAACGATGTTCAAAACCTGATCTTCAACTGTGTTTCAAAGGATGAAACCAATCTTTTCACCGTAGGCGACGTCAAGCAGTGCATTTACGGTTTTCGTCAGGCAAAGCCGCAGATATTTGTGGAAAGAAAAGAGAGCTACCCCGGATTCGATCCGGATCAGCCCTCATATCCTGCGACTATAATTCTTGACAAGAATTTTAGAAGTCGGGCAGAGGTTTGCGACTCCGTAAACTTCGTGTTCTCGCGCCTTATGCTTAAGGAAACCGCGCAGATGGACTACACTCGCGACGAATACCTGAATGTCGGAGCCGATTACCGTCCCCAAAACGGCTGTGAAACAGAGATGTATATTATTGACTCCTCGGCGTTTGATGACGATAAGCTCGTTTCCGAGGCGCGTCTGATCGCAAGGCGTATCCGGGAGATTATGTCATCCGATTTCAAGGTGACTGTCGGCTCATTGCGGCGCAGCCCAACCTACGGCGACTTTGCGGTGATGCTTCGCAGCACCAAAAACAGCGCCGCGGCAATTGTTAAAACCCTGATCGAAAACGGTATCCCCGCGTTCAGCGAGGAAAAGGAGAGCGCGTTTGATACGCTCGAGGTAAAGCTACTTTTGAATATCCTCCGCGTCATCGACAATCCCGCCTTGGATATTCCGCTTTTGTCGGTGCTCTGCAGCCCGATTTACGGCTTTACTCCGGATGAGCTTGCGCAAATCCGAGCGAAGAACAGATATACTTCGCTCTACAGCGCGATAAGAGCCTACGCCAAATCAAGCAGAAAAACAGCGGATTTTCTCAACCAGCTCAAAACCCTGCGCGCGTATTCCTATGTTTCCACAGTCGACGAGCTTATCGGCCGCGTGCTCGAGCTCAGCTCGCTCGGCGCGATAACCTGCGCTGTCAGCGGCGGCGACACTCCGATGAAAAATCTCAATCTCGTCCGTCACTTCGCGCGAAGCTTTGAAGCGGGCGGCGGCAAGAATCTTTCCGACTTCGTTTTCTATATAGACCGCCTGCTCGATAACGGAGTCGAGCTTCCCTCGGCTTCCGCCAACGACGCCGAGGCGCTCAACGGAGTTCGGGTGCTGAGCATCCATAAATCAAAGGGCTTGGAATACCCGTTTTGCTTCCTTGCGGGAACAGGAAAGCGCTTCAACAAAAGCGACCTCAGCGCAGACGTTCTGATCGACGATTTCGCCGGCTTGGGAATCAAGAAAAAAGTCGGAGTTTGCAGATACAACACGCTTCCCAGGCTCGCTGTCGAAATAGAGATAGAGCGCAACGAGCTTGCGGAGGAGCTCAGGATCCTTTATGTGGCTATGACACGCGCAAGGGAAAAGCTGATGATAATAGGCTCCGTGCCGAATGCCGAAAAATATGTTCAGACCACCGCGCAGCAAATGCTGTTCGGCTCGCACATAGATCCGTACACAATCACAAATTCCGGCAAGCTGCTCGACTGGCTCACGCTCTGCGCGCTGGCAAATCCTTCCTCGCGCAAGGATATGCTAAGCGGCTCCTGTCAGATCACAATTCGAGGAGACTATCCCGAATGGCGTTATCACCTTATCAACAGCCCCGAACAGATCTCGGAAAAGAACGCAGCGAGCACCGAAATTATTATTGAAGAACCGGCGCAGCGCGTTGTCACCGAAACCGACTACGCACAGCTTCTGCGTGAAAATCTCGCCTTTGAATACCCGAACGCCTCAGCGATAGGCTTGCCGCAGAAGGTAAGCGCTTCTCAGATCTCACATTCACAGAGCGGCGACTACTTTGAAAAGATAATCGTGAAGCCGCGTTTTCTCAGCGAGGGCGGCACAAATGCAGTAGAGCGCGGAACCGCTCATCATATTTTCCTTCAATACTGCGATTTCACCAAAGCGAGGGAAAGCATTTCCGGGGAAATACTCCGATTGAAAACCGAGGGTATTTTAAACGAAATCCAGGCTGAGCTGATTGACTGCAGCGGGCTTGAAAAGCTTCTTAAAAGCGAGCTGTTTGACAGAATAATCGCGTCAGACGCCGTTTACCGTGAGGAGCGCTTCACCGTAAAGCTCCCCGCATCGGTCGTCTATGACGATGTCGAAAGCGATGCGCCAATAGTAATGCAGGGCGCCGTTGACCTCGCGTTTGAGGAAAACGGAAAGCTGGTTATCGTCGATTACAAAACCGACCGCGTCCGCGACATAACAAAGCTGATCAGCCTTTATAAAAAACAGCTCGAGCTGTACCGCGAGGCAATGCGCCAATCGCTTCAGATTGAGGTGAGCCAATGCATAATTTGCTCAGTGGCTCTCAACGAATACATAGTTTGCTGAAAAAAAGAGGTAATGACCTGATCTCAAGTCATTACCTCTTGAAGTTTATCCGGATTTTATACGAATTCAGCGATTATCATCTGGATCTGCGTTACATCCTGAAGATCGACCTTTCCGTTGCAGTCGCAGTCAGCCGCCTTGAACTGCTTGGGATCGTCCAAGTCAAGAATCGGACTTCCGTCGCTGTTTGTGAACTCAGCGAGATGTCTCTGGAGCATGGTAGCGTCCTCAACGTCGATTTTGCCGTCGAGGTTTACGTCGCCGGGAATGATTTCTTCTTCTTCCTCGGGAGTGTAGAGAACTACTACCTGACCGGCGGGAACGATACCGCTGAGCTTTCCGCCTGAAACGGTGAAGGTGCTTCCGCTTACCTGATCGGTGTATTCGCCGTCTTCGAGATTGGTGGCAACGTTTACGTTGTTATCGCTGTCGGAAACGCTTACGAGAACTGCGCCTTTGCTGCCGCGCTCGATCATAGTTACCTTTTGCTTAACAACGTCAACGAGATTTTTGTTTTCGCCTACCATGGCGTTGCGGAACTTGTTGACCGCAACTACTTCATCGCTGTAATAGTTCTCGTCGCCGTCGATACCGATGGTGTTCTGTCCCCATTTGTTGCCGTCGGGACCTGCGGTGCTGCCCTTGGGACGTGCGAAGAACAGGGGAGTGGTGTCGCCCTGAGCCGCGATAACAGCCCAGCCCTGCTGGATCTGCTCGTTGTTGAGGGTATACCATGAGCTGTACTGATTCTGTGAGGGATTATCGTCGGTGCAGTAGTTGTCGTGCGACTCTACCCAGGTGATGAGCTGTCCCGCGTCAACACCGGCCAGACGGTAATTCTTGGCTGTGGTCGATGTTAACTTCTGCTTCTGGAGCGCTGCTCTGAGGTTGGAGCCGTAGGCGTCTGCGGTGATTTTCATCAGCTTGGCATAGTCGGCGGCTCTGTCGGCGCCTGTCAGCATTTCGCCGTACTGGAATTCGGCGTCGTTGTCGAGAATAGTCGGCCAGAAGTTGCCTGCGTAGCTTGCGTCGTCATCGGGAAGCTCGATGTGCTTTGCCGCGTCAAAGCGGAAGCCGTCGGCGCCGTCAGCGAGAACGGTGGTCATATAGTCGACGATCATCTGCTGGACCTTTGCGTTCTGGGTGTTGAGGTCCCAAAGACCTGTCAGCTTACCCTGAGTTACCTGATAGCGGTTTGACCAGTCGGTGATTTCTACTCTGTCGTGGAAGGCTTTTCCGCCGATGTTTTTAACGTGGCTTGAAATTGCCGAATAGTCGGATGAGCAGTGGTTGGCAACGATGTCAACGATGACCTTGATGCCGTACTTGTGCGCTTCGTTGCACATATCCTTGAACTCGTCCTCAGTGCCGAGCATATAGTTGCCGATGGTGTAGTCTGTTGGCTGATACTGATACCACCAATTGCCCTTGTTTGTGCTCTTGAGCGACATTTTGCCGTTGTCGCCGATTTTGATGGCGTTGATCGGCGAAGTCTGAATGGACTTAAAGCCTGCTTCTGCTATTCTCGGAAGGTTTGCTTTGATTGTCTCAAAGTTCCAGCACCAGCAGTGAAGAATGGCGCCGTCCTCGATTTTGTCGGGAAGACCGTATGAAGCGGAAGCGACCTTTGAAGGTTCTTCGGGCTGCGCGGCGCTGACGGGAGCAGCCGAAAACGCCAGGGAACCGACCGCCATTACAGCGGCGAGCAGAATTGAAATCCTGCGTTTGATTTGTTTTTTCATAGTTAACTCCTATACTTCTAAAAATTTTTATCTTTTGTTGACTACGGTAAGTTCTTTTGTGATTTTTTTCTTCATTCTCCAAACGAGGAACATCGTTACGAGGCTTGCAATACCTTCATATACAAGTGCAATGCCCACGAACATTACAACAGCATTCAAAATGTTCATATAGAGGATAATGCACAGAGCTCCGAGAATAATGCCGATTGCTCCGGATGCGAGAAGAACATACCAGCGGGTGAATCCCATTGATTTGAGGTTGAAAGCGCGTTTTACATTTACAAGGCTGTCAATGATAAGAATAGCGCCCACCGTGTAGAAGATGATCTTCTGAATGATTTGAGGAGCGAGAAGCGAAAACACGCCGAGTCCCAGAGCGATAACGCCCATTGCAAGCTCCATAAAAAGGTTTTCTTCCTTGTCCTGATTCAGGAAGAAAGAGATGATTTGAATAATACCGTAAAGCAGCATAACAACGCCGAAAACAATGTTAACGCCGTCGGCGAACTTTGAATTGTACATTACCATAAACACACCGAGCACAATATATGCGATAGCGGCTATTATGAAATGTCCGATCAAGCTGCTCTTTTTAACTTTTTCTGAATCTTTTGACATAAAAACTCCTCCTTAGTCAATACGCTTGTCGCAGAAGTCGCACATCTGCATTCCAAGCTTTTTATAGCTCAAGTTCGGCAGGTAAGCTTCGCTTTGAGTAACACATTTGGGATTGTTGCAGCGGTGGACGCTAAGCTCGGTCTCGCGCGAGCTGATAATAAAGTCCTCGTCCTGCAGCAGAAGAAGAATCAGCGCCATTCTTCCGAACATACCGTATTGCGCCTGCTTGAAATACAGCGCGCGCGGATCGTCGTCGATATCCACGGTGATTTCGTTGACGCGGGGCAGGGGATGAAGGATGATCATATCATCCCTTGCGCGGTCGAGCTTTTCGCGGTCGAGCACAAAAACATTTTTTTGCGCCTCATATTCCTCCGGGCTCTTGAACCTCTCGCGCTGGATACGAGTCATATACAGCATGTCCAAATCGACGATCGCGTCCGACAGGCTGTGAGAGATCTCATAGGTGCAGCCGTTCTTTTCAAGGATGTCGATGATGTACAGCGGAACGCTTAATTCTTTTGTAGAAATAAGAACGAATGAATTTCCTTCATATTTCGCAAGCGTTTTAATCAGCGAGTGAACGGTTCTGCCGTTGAGCAAATCGCCGCAGACGCCTATTTTCATATGATCGAGCCTGCCCTTTTCGCAGCTCAGAGTGACGATGTCGGTAAGCGTTTGAGTAGGATGAAGGTGTCCTCCGTCGCCGCAGTTGATGAGCGGGACGCTCGAATAAAGCGACGCCGCCATCGCGGTCCCTTCAACAGGGTGACGGATCGCAATGATGTCGGCATAGCCGCTGATAACCGAGATCGTGTCCTTAAGACTTTCGCCCTTTGAAACGGACGAGTTCATCGGATTGTCAAAACCGATCGTCCTTCCGCCCAGCTTCAGCATTGCGGTCTGGAAAGACATCTGCGTGCGGGTGCTCGGCTCATAAAAGAGAGTCGCGAGGATTTTTCCGTCGCAGGCGTGGCGGTAATCGGCAGGGCTTTGCATAATTTTGCGGGCCTTTCTGACAATCTTATCAATCTGCTCAACGCCCATTGCTTCAAGGTCAATCAGATTCTTGTTGGTCATACACACACTACCTTATACTATTTTTTTAATTGTATCAAATTTTGTGTTTATCTTATTTCGATATTAGAATTATTTCAAATATTTTTCGTTAATATTTGATAAAATTTTTGTAACACTTTTCGGACGATTTGACAAATTCTTATTTGGGGCTTTTTTCCTTATTCGAAAAAACGGGCTTGGCTTTTAATGCCAAACCCGTGATATTTTTGCTTATTTCAGCGCGTCCTTCATTGATTTTACATACTCGCCGATGTGTTTGGGAGCTTCCTTGCCGTATTTTCCGAGCAGCTTGACGATCGCCGAGCCGACTATCGCGCCGTCCGAAATGTCCGCCATAGCCTTGGCCTGTTCCGGAGTGGAAATCCCGAAGCCGACAGCTACGGGCACGTCGGTATTCTCGCGGATAATGCTTACGATCGAGCGCAGGTCGGTTTTGATTTCGCTTCTTTCGCCGGTGACGCCGAGACTTGAAACGAGATAAATAAATCCTTCGGCTTCCTTAGCGATCATACTGACGCGGTTCTCGGAAGTGGGTGCGATGAGAGAAATCAGGTCAACGCCGTATTTGCGGCAAATCGGGAGGAACTCGTCCTTTTCTTCAAAGGGAATGTCGGGCAGGATCAAGCCGTCAATGCCGACCTCGGCGCAGTTCGAAATAAACTTCTCGGCGCCGTAGGAGAACACCACGTTCGCGTAGGTCATAAATACCATCGGAACAGTCACGTCCTGACGGAGCCCCTTTACAAATGAAAAAATCATATCGGTGTTTATTCCGCCCCTGAGCGCGCGGATGTTCGCTCCCTGAATAACGGGACCTTCGGCGGTGGGATCGGAGAAGGGGATCCCGAGCTCGATCAGATCCGCGCCGTTCTTCACAGCCTCTCTTACTGCCTCTGCGGAAGTCAGCAAATCGGGATCGCCGCAGGTGATGAACGGGATAAATGCCTTGCCGTTTTTAAACGCCTTTTTGATGTTACTCATAAATATCCTCCCCTCTGTAACGCGCTATAGCAGCGCAGTCCTTGTCGCCTCTGCCCGAAATTGTGACGACGATGATTTTGTCACTGCTCATTTCGGGCGCTATCTTGATCGCGTGCGCCAGAGCGTGCGATGACTCAATAGCGGGAATGATGCCCTCGATTTTTGAAAGGTACTCAAACGCGTCGACAGCCTCGTCGTCTGTGATCGCCACATATTCCGCTCTGCCTATATCATAAAGATACGCGTGCTCGGGGCCTACTCCGGGATAGTCGAGTCCGGCTGAAATCGAGTAAACGGGCGCGATCTGACCGTCGGAATCCTGACAGAAGTAGGACTTCATTCCGTGGAAGATACCGAGTCTGCCGGTTGAAATGGTCGCAGCTGTTTCAAAGGTGTCGATTCCTCTGCCTGCCGCCTCACAGCCGATGAGCCTTACGTTTTTGTCCTCAATGAAATTATAGAAGCTGCCGATGGCATTTGAGCCGCCGCCTACGCAGGCGATAACGGCGTCGGGGAGTCTGCCTTCCTTTTCAAGCATCTGCTCCTTGATCTCCTTGGAGATGACCGCCTGAAAATCGCGGACGATCGTGGGGAAGGGGTGAGGTCCCATAACCGAGCCGAGACAGTAGTGAGTGTCGGAGATCCTTGTGGTCCACTCGCGCATAGCCTCGCTTACCGCGTCCTTAAGAGTTGCGGTTCCCGTGGTGACGGGCACGACCTTAGCGCCGAGGAGTTTCATTTTATATACGTTGAGCGCCTGGCGCTTTGTGTCCTCCTCGCCCATAAATACAACGCACTCCATACCCATAAGCGCTGCCGCCGTAGCGGTCGCAACTCCGTGCTGACCTGCGCCCGTTTCGGCGATGAGTCTGGTTTTGCCCATCTTTTTGGCAAGCAGAGCCTGACCGAGGACATTGTTGATTTTATGCGCGCCCGTGTGATTAAGATCCTCTCGCTTGAGATAGATCTTCGCGCCGCCGAGGTCCTTTGTCATCTTCTCGGCAAAGTACAGCCTTGAAGGTCTGCCAGCGTAATCGTTGAAAAGCTCCTCGAGCTCGCGGTTGAATTCGGGATCGGCTTTGTAGTGATTATAAGCCTCCTCCAGCTCAATAACGGCGTTCATCAGTGTTTCGGGAATATACTGACCGCCGTGAACGCCGAAACGTCCTTTTGGATTTGTCATTATAAATCTTCCTTTCTGACTTCGGCGACAAACGCCGTCATTTTTTCCGTATCCTTAACTCCGTCGGTTTCCACGCCGGTACTCACGTCCACCGCGAACGGGCGGAGGCTCTTGACAGCCGCCGCAACATTTTCGGTATTAAGCCCTCCCGCGAGGAAAAACGGTCTTTTGATTTCTTTTAAAAGGCTCCAGTCAAACGCCTTGCCTTCGCCCTTCCCGCCGTCGAGCAGCACGTAATCGGCTGAGGATTCCTCGGCGCGCTTAACGTCGTCCTCGGAGCGGATCACAAACGCCTTGATTATGGGCTTGTCGGTGATTGTGCGCAGCTTTGCAAGGTATTCCTCGTCCTCGGTGCCGTGGAGCTGAACCACATCGACAATTCCGAGGTTGAGCATTGAAGCCACCATATCGAGGTCGTCGTCGAGAAAAACGCCGACCGCCTTGATTTCGGGATCGAGCTTGCTCTTGAGCTCAGCCGCCTGCAAATGGGTAACTCTTCTTTTGCTCTTTGCGGCGAAAACGAAGCCGATGAAATCGGGCTTTAATTTATTTGCGGTCTCGATGTCGCAGTCGCGCGACAGTCCGCACAGCTTGATTTTAGTCATAACCTTCCCCTTAATTCGTTTAGTTTTTGTTTTTTGTCGGCAGCCTTCATAAGCGCCTCGCCTACGAGCACCGCGTCGGCTCCGATTTCTCTGAGCTTTTTCACGTCGTCCGGGCCTTTTACTCCGCTTTCCGATACGAACAGCACATCGCGCGGAATCAGCTCTCTGAGGCGGCGGCTGTTTTCTGTGTCAACGGAAAAATCCTTCAGGTTCCTGTTGTTGACGCCGATCATCCGTCCGCCGGCTTCGATGCAGGCTTGGACCTCCTGCTCGTTATGAGCCTCCATAAGAGCCGATAAGCCCAGCGTGTCGCAGATTTCGCGGTATTCCTTCATCTGCGCGGGACTGAGTATCGCGCAGATGAGCAGCACTGCCGAAGCACCCAGAAGCCTCGCTTCATAAATCATATATTCGTCAACCGTGAAATCCTTGCGCAGGCAGGGAATGCTCACCGATGAGGCGATCTCGCGCAGATACCCGTCGCTTCCCAAAAACCATTTCGGCTCGGTGAGAACCGAAATGCAGTCGGCGCCCGCTTCCTCATATTCCTTTGCAATCCTGAGATAAGGAAATTCGGGAGCGATCAGCCCTTTTGAGGGAGAAGCCTTCTTGCACTCGCAGATAAAGGAAATATCAGGCTTTTTCAGAGCGTTTTCAAAGGAGAAATCTCCTTTTGGCATCGCGTAAGCCTGCTTTTTTATTTCCTCAAAAGAAATATTATTTTTGGCTGCCGCGCAGCGTTCGGCTGCGTGAGCGGCGAGCTTATCGAGTATCGTCATTATTCCACCTCGGGACGGTTGCTGACTTCAATCAGCTTTTCGAGAGTTTCAAGAGCCTTGCCGGAGTCAATCAGCTCAGCGGCGAGATCAATGCCGTCCTTCATTGAATCGGCCTTGCCTGCGATATACAGCGCAGCGCCCGCGTTGAGCAGGACCGCGTTGCGCTTGTGACCTTTAGCTCCGGCGAGAATGTCGCGCGTGATCTGAGCGTTTTCGGCAGGAGTTCCGCCCTTTAAATCATCCTTTGTGCAGCGCTCAAAACCGAAGTCCTCGGGCTTTATGGTGTAGGATTTGAACCAGCCGTCCTTGATTTCGCAGATTTTTGTGGGCGAGCTGAGCGAGATCTCGTCGAGCTTGTCCTTGCCGTAAACAACCATTCCGCGCTTGACTCCGAGGTTGATCAAAACCTGAGCCAGCGGCTCAACGAGGTATTCGTCGTAAACACCGAGAAGCTGCATAGTGGGGGAAGCGGGATTGGTGAGCGGCCCGAGAATATTGAAAACGGTGCGGAAACCGAGCTCGCGGCGGATAGCGCCTACATATTTCATAGATGTGTGGTACTGCTGAGCGAAGAAAAAGCACATTCCCGCCTCGTTGAGAAGCTCAACGCATTTCTCGGGGCTCTGATTGATGTTTACGCCGAGCGCTTCAAGGCAGTCGGCGGTGCCGCTGCTGGATGATGCCGCGCGGTTTCCGTGCTTAGCTACCTTAACGCCGCCGGAAGCCGCGATGATCGCCGAGGTGGTTGAGATGTTGAAGCTGTGGGCGTTATCTCCGCCTGTTCCGACGATTTCAAAAACGTCCATTCCCGTTTCAACCTTTGTCGCGTGGTCGCGCATAGCCGCCGCGCAGCCCGCGATCTCATCGGTCGTTTCCGCCTTTGCGCTCTTGGTGGAAAGCGCGGAAAGAAAAGCCGCGTTCTGAGTGGGAGTAGTTTCGCCGTTCATAATTTCGTTCATAACGGTGTAGGACTCGTTGTAGGTCAAATCCTCTTTGTTAACGATTTTAACAATTGCTTCCTTGATCATTTTTATTATCCTTTCTGTAACCCTGTATTTATAACCCTTTAATAAAATTCCTGAGCATTGTTTTTCCGTCGGGAGTCATAATCGACTCTGGATGGAACTGAACTCCGAAGACAGGATGATCCCTGTGCTGAACCGCCATTATTTCGCCGTCCGAGGTTACCGCAGTTACTTTAAGACAGTCGGGAACGGTTTCTTTTTCGGCGGCGAGGGAATGATACCTCGCTACGGGAGCGGTTTCGGGACAGCCCTTGAAAAGGGGAGAGCCGAGGTCGAGCTTTGCGTCGCTCTGCTTTCCGTGCATAAGCTGTTTGGCATAGGTGATCGAAGCGCCGAATGCGGCGCAAATCGCCTGATGTCCGAGGCAGACGCCCAAAATCGGGAAGATGTCTTTGAGCTCTTTAACTACGTCTATGATAATTCCCGCGTCCTCGGGACGTCCCGGACCGGGCGAAAGAATGATTCTGTCTGGACTGAGCCCTCTAATTTCATCAACCGTCATTTCATCGTTGCGGATAACCTTAATATCTGGTTCGATCTCGCCGATGAGCTGATATAGATTATATGAAAAGCTGTCGTAGTTGTCAATGAGTAAAATCATCATTCCACCTCCTGCGCGAGCTCAAGCGCCTTTAGCGAGGACTTTGCCTTGTTAAGGCACTCCTCGTATTCCTTTACGGGATTCGAGTCGGCGACGATTCCCGCGCCGCTTCTCACAAACACCTTGCCGTTCTTTTTATAGGCGATCCTGATCGCGATGCAGGTGTCCATATTTCCCGTGAAGTCGATATATCCGATAGCGCCGCCGTAAATGCCGCGTTTGTTGTTTTCGAGCTCCGCGATAAGCTCGCACGCCCTGATTTTAGGAGCGCCCGAAAGCGTTCCGGCAGGAAGAACCGCTTCGATTGCGTCGAGAGCGTCCCTGTCGTTTCGGATTTCTCCGCGCACGGTCGAGCCGATGTGCATAACGTGCGAGTAGCGCTCGATCGAGTGGAGCTTCTCCACCTCAACGGTTCCGAATTTGCTTATCTTGCCGAGGTCGTTTCTTCCGAGGTCAACGAGCATATTGTGCTCCGCAAGCTCCTTTTCGTCGGCGAGCAGCTCCTTTTCAAGCGCCAAGTCCTCCTTCGGAGTCTTTCCGCGCGGTCTTGTGCCCGCGAGAGGAAATGTGTGGAGCACGCCGTTTTCGAGCTTTACCAGAGTTTCGGGAGAAGCGCCTGCGACCTCAACGTCGGTGCCTGCAAAGTAGAACATATATGGTGAGGGATTAATTGTGCGAAGCACCCGATAGGTGTTGAGCAGGCTGCCCTCAAAAGGCGCGCTCAGACGATTGGAAAGCACGATCTGGAAAATATCGCCCTCGCGGATATAATTCTTCGCCTTTTCAACCATCTCGCAGTACTGCTCTCTGCCGAACAGGGGAGTGACCTCTCCGAGCAGCTTGCCTGCCTGCTCCTCGCTCTTTTTGCCGCTTTTCAGCAGAGCTTCGAGCTTTTCGAGCTGCAGCACAGCCGCCTGATAGTTTTCTTCAAGGCTGTCGAGCTTCATATTTACAATGAGCTTGATTTTCTGCTCAACGTTGTCAAATGCGATGACCTTGTCAAACAGCATAAGGTCAACGTCCTTGAAGGCCTCGCTGTCCTCAACCTGCTTTCTTACGCGCGGCTCGCTGTATCCGAGATAATCATACGAAAAATATCCTACCAGACCGCCCGTAAACGGAGGGAGATATTCAAGCCTCGGGCTCCTGTATGAAGCCAGAAGCTCTCTGAGATATTTTGACGGATTGTCTGTTTTTATGGTTTTTCCGGCCGCCTTAAGAACTCCGTCAATGCAGGTTATTTCCTCTTTGGGATCAAAGCCGAGAAAGGTGTAGCGTCCCCAGCGATCGTTAGCCTGAGCCGATTCGAGCATATAGCAGTGTGTTGACACATTTTTCAGAATCCTCATCGTTTCGATCGGAGTGGTGAAGTCCGAAAGGATCTCGCAGCTCAGCGGCACAACGTCATAGCAGCCTTCTGCCGCGAGCTTCTTTACATTCTCAAGCGATGGAAGAACCTTCATATTTAAAAACCCCCTAAAAATAAAAAATCCTTAACAGAGCGCGAAACTCTGTTAAGGACGAATAATCTTATCCGCGTTGCCACCTTAATTCACGGTGCGACCGTGCGCTTAGCGGGATACCAACATATCCCCGGCAAATTACGTCTGCCTTCAACGTCGCAGAATACTCGGAATTGCTTCCTTTGACTGCGCCCTCAGCGGTCCATTTGACAACTTGTTTCTCACCTGACTCTCAGCACCACAGGCTCTCTGTAAAGGCATAATTGCCGTTATCTCCGCTTCAACGGTTTAACTGATTAAATTTACAGAAATTATATCACCGTCATAATTAATTGTCAAGCGGTTTTGTCATTTTTTATTCCGAGTTTTTATTTTCATAAAATCAACATCGAAAATATGAGTGTGATTATTCATATAAATTATAATTAAAGCGATAATAAGTTGTAGAAAAGGATGATTTTTTGTTGATTCGATAAAATATCTAACATTTTTTGCATAAGTTGTGCTATTATATTGGAAAAGTGTTTACTGCACTTTTTTCATTTTTATAATTTCAGGAGGAAACACCATGAAAAAAATCAGCAAAATCGCAGTTGTTGTTATGGCGCTCGCTATGATGGTAACACTCGCAGCCTGCGGCTCGAACAACAGCAGCAAAAGCTCAAGCAAAACAAGCGAGTCATCCGCCTCGGAGAAAACAACTTCCGCTGCAGAGAAAACAACTTCCGCTGCTGAAGAAACAACCGAAGCCGAGAAGGAAGCAAACGTTCTCGTCGGCAGTTGGGATTCCGTTGATACTCCCGGCACTATCTATACCTTCAATGAGGACAACACCGGTAACCTGCTCGTTCTGAATTCCGAGGTTCCTTTCACCTACGAAATCAAGGACAATACCGTAACACTTTCAAGTGAAATCGATAAGGGTAACCCCGATACATTTGTATTTGCTGTTGAGGACGACAAGCTCACACTTACCTCAAACGACGGCACATCCCTCACTTTCACCAAGAAGACAGCCGAAGCTGATGCAAATGCAGCTGAAGCGGCTACCGGTGACAATTCCGATTCGGAAATCGAAGAATAAACAAAAATCAGCAAGAATCAGCAGCTCGAAAAGTCGGGCTGCTTTTTCGTTTAACAAAAAATCCCTGTACCCGAATGGGTATAGGGCTTTTATGGT
>ONIJ01000086.1 GCA_900317875.1 uncultured Eubacteriales bacterium | reverse complement strand
TCAATCTTCGGCAGTCCCTTTTTTAGTGTTTATTTTTCAGAAGCCTTGTGGTGTAAAGCACGCAAATTACGCTTACGCCTGTGTCGGCGAGCACCGACATCCACATCTGAGCGAGTCCGAAGAAAGCCAGCAGGATCACCGCCGCCTTAACGGACAGAGCAAAGATGATATTCGAGCGGATTGTGCGGAGAGTCTTTTTAGCGAGGCGCACTGCCTTCGGAAGAGCGGTCAAATCGCCCGAGGACAGAACCACGTCTGCGGCCTCGATTGCCGCTTCGCTGCCAAAGCCCATCGCCGCTCCGCAGTCGCTTTTTGTCAGCACCGGAGCGTCGTTGATTCCGTCGCCCACAAAGCACACGGTGCCGCCGTTTTTCTGCAGGCCGCTGATGATGTCGAGCTTATCCTGCGGCATAAGCTGAGCGCGGTATTCTATGTCTCCGAGCCGCTCCTTAACAGCCTTTGCGTTCTGCTCTGAGTCGCCTGTGAGCATAAGCTCGTTTTTGACTCCGAGCTCCCTGAGCTGCTCCAGAACGCTCTTGGCTTCCGCGCGGAGCGTGTCGGAGATTTCGATTTTGCCTATCAGCTTTGAATCGTATGTTAGATAAACCGTGCTGCCGTTCGAGTCGGGGACATTGTTTTTCAGCAGCCGCGCGTTGCCGCAGGCTATTTTTTTGCCATTGTATGTCGCCGAGGTACCGCAGCCTGCAATTTCGGCATAGTCAGTCATTTCAATTTCGGATCCGTACGCACTTTCCCTGATTGCCAGCGCTATCGGATGTGAGGAGTGCCTCTCGCAGGCGGAGGCGAGCGCCAGGATTTCGTCCTCGGTATAGTCCTCGAGTGCAGTCACTTTGCCGACGGAGATTTTTCCCGTGGTGAGCGTGCCCGTTTTGTCGAAGGCGAAGCTGTCCGCCTTTTCGAGCGCCTCGAGGTACCTGCCGCCCTTAATCAGCACGCCCATTCGCGATCCGGCACCGATTCCCGCGTAATAGGCGAGAGGAACGGAAATCACAATCGCGCAGGGACAGCTCGCGACGAGCACGATGAGCGCCTTATACAGCCAGCTCTGGAAGCTGCCGAAGCTGAGCAGGGGAGGAAGAAGCGCGATAAGCACCGCGAGCCCGATGACGATCGGGGTGTAGATGTTAGCAAAGCGTGAAATCAGCTTTTCGCGCTTGCCCTTCTGAGCTGCCGCGTCCTCCACAAGGCGGAGAATACGAGTGGCGGTGCTGTCGCCGAATTCCTTTGTTGTGCGCAGGGTGAGGAGCCCGTCGCCGTTTATCGCGCCGCTGGGAGCTTCGCTGCCGGCGGAAACGCTCTGAGGGATGCTTTCGCCCGTCAGCGCCGAAAGGTCGAGCGAGGAACTGCCGCTCTCGATAATTCCGTCGAGCGGAACGCGCTCGTGCGGCTTTACGACGATCAGCGTGCCGACCGCAACCTCCTCCGCACGGTGCAGATGTTCCTCGCCGTTTTCAAGGACAGTTGCGGTGTCGGGGCGTATCTGACTTAATTTTTCGATGTCGCGGCGGCTTTTTCCGACCGCAAGATCCTCAACGTATTCGCCGATCGAAAACAGAATGGTAACCATTGCCGCTTCGACATACTCGCCGAGGAAGAATGCCGCGATTACCGCCACGGTAATCAGAACGGTCTCCTCGATACGCAGCCGGAGGGCGTTTTTGAAGCCCTTTAAGAATACATCCCAGCCCGCCGCGAGCGTCGCCGTGAGGCTTAGTCCGAACACCGTCCAATGAGCTGTCTCGCCCTCTGAGAGCAGGTGAAGCGCGAGCGCCGAAACGCCCAGAATGATCGCGGCAATCAGCAGAACGGTTTTGAAATGTCCGCGCTCTCCGTGTTCGTGACCGTGTTCGTGGCTGTGCTCGTGATCGTGACAGTCGCAGTGCTTGCCGTGTTCGTGATCGTGACAGTCGCAGTGCTCGCCGTGATCGTGCTTGTGCT
Source organism: uncultured Eubacteriales bacterium (assembly GCA_900317875.1). Taxonomy (GTDB): domain Bacteria; phylum Bacillota; class Clostridia; order Oscillospirales; family Acutalibacteraceae; genus Ruminococcoides. The sequence continues at coordinate 748 of ONIJ01000086.1, read as the reverse complement.
CGCGGCTGCGGTTTTGTTCTCCGCTCACTTTAACTCCGTCCTCAATGCTGTCGCAGATTTTCTGGATTTCGGGGATCAAATCTTTGCCGTCGTGCTCAAAGCAGAGCTTTTTCGTGGCGAAGTTGAAGCTGACGTTCGAGTAGCCCTCGGTCTGAGCAACTTTCTGCTCAATCTTTGAGGCACAGTGCGCGCAGTTGAGATTGTTGAGTATTAATGTATGTTTCATAAATAATCACTCCAAAACGTGGTCGAGCCCCATCTCTATGATTTTCTTCACGTGGTCGTCGTCGAGCGAATAGTACATCTGCTTTCCCTCGCGGCGCACGCGCACGAGCTTATTCTGCCTGAGCACCCTGAGCTGGTGAGAGATTGTGCTCTGCTCCATTTGCAGGCACTCCGCGATGTCGTTTACGGACATCTCGTCCTCGGAAAGAGTCACCATAATGCGCAGGCGGGTTGAGTCGCCGAATACCTTGAACAGGTCTGCAAGCTCGAACAGGATTTCAATATCGGGAAGTTCCTTTTTATTATCCATATATATCACCCTTTAAAAACAATTGAACATATGAAGATATATTCATATGATATATTAAATATAGCACATACACTTCCGTTTGTCAACAAAAAAAAACGCGCGAAAAAATCGCGCGTCCTGTTATTTTTATTTAATGTAAACTGAACAATCCCAATCATCCGATAAACAGTGCAAAAATCATCGAAATATGGTATAATAAATGCAAGGAAAACG
>ONIJ01000199.1 GCA_900317875.1 uncultured Eubacteriales bacterium | reverse complement strand
CGCCGCACAAAAACGCCGGCCCTAAACCCCTGAGGGTTTTGAGCCGGCGTGTGGGTTTTATGAGGTTTTTATCGGCGCTGCCGATCAGAAGGGTTTTGCGCCCTTGATGATGGTGCACACGTAATTTATCCAGCAGAGGACATGAGCGCCGAGCACCATTGAGCTGACCACGAGAGAGCCTGTTTTTTGCCGCTGAACCAAACCGTCGAATTTGGCGACCGAAAGGATGAACACAACTCCGATCGCAAAGTAGGAGCCCCAGAAGTAGTTGCCGTGAATGAGGCGGCGCCCCGATTCGTATAAAAAGAGAGTCATTACGAGGTTTATCGCCATATGGAGCCACACGAAGCGGTACAGCTTGTCTGTTTTCAAATCTCTGAAGGCGAACGCCAGGATCACCAGCGGGAACACGAACGAGAGGAAAAGCGGAACGGCGGGATGCTTGACAACCGCCTTCATCGCAGTTAAAAATCCGATTTTCAATTGCGAGTCGGATGTTTCCGTCTGATACAGAGCCGCGCTCTGATACAGCGTAAGGAAGAAGCCCGGAAGCACCGTGGTGCCCATAATCAGGAAGTTGAGGAAGTGTTTGCCCCTGACGCGGATGAAATCAACGATCATAACCACCAGGATCGCGGGAGCGAAGCCTACGATAAAATTAGGTTTAAAGGCGGTGGCGGCGAGCATCATTCCCGACAATCCCGCCCAGTCCTTCCACGACATCCGCTTTTCGGCGTAGGTTTTGATCACCCGGAAAAGGAACAGCACCGCAAGCAAAGCAAACGGCTTCATACCGATGTATGTGGAATTGTGATAGATGTTGAAGTTGAGCATTCCCTTGTAGCGGAAATCGCCGAAATACGGGACATAAGCCATTGTGATCGGGAACACCATATTGCAGACATAAGCGTAAATCCAGACTACCCATTTGTTTCTTTCGGGAAGCAAATGCTGCAGCAGCATTTTTGTCGCCCAAATCCCGAACAGCAGAAACAGAGCCAGATACGCCGCGATCCACATTCCCGCCTGAGGCAATCTGTCGAGCGCGCCGAGCGCAAGGTACATTATGCTGTAAAGGCTTTTGCCGCTTTGACCGAAGGCAATATGCGGATGGGTGTCGGACATATAAAAACCTATCCTGCGGTCTTCCCAATAGTACTGCCTGTAAAAAATCACCAGAAACACCGCAGTATAAATCAGCGTAAGCGCAGCCGTTGCGAACATACAGGTACGGTAGGTCTTTTGCTGATGACTGAGTCTTTTCATAACCTCTCCCTCTCTGTTTTTTAATAACAAAAAAATTATACATCACACAATGCTAAAAGTCAAATAGTTCCGTCGGTTGTTATTAACGCGGCACTTCGAAATTTTGCCGCAGTCCGCAAAAATTAATTTTGCAACAAGACAAAACCAAAAATATCTTTCCTCTTTTATAGCTTTTTTAAATCAAAGCAAACCTCCCGATCCGTATTAACACAGAAAGGGAGGTTTTGTTATAATATCAGGAGGCTTCGACCTCGATGACGGTATTGTTCATATTGAGAACGCGGGTGTAGCTCAGCTTTGAGGTTATGCGGCGGATCATTTCAATTCCGGTTATCAGGAACTCGTCGCCATCACTCGGAGCATATTCGGTGGGATTGAAGGGAACACCGTCGTCGCGCACGCGCAGAAGCAGCTTTCCTTCGGCGCGGGAGAGATTGATGTCGATATAGCTCGGAGCGGACTTTTTGTAGCCGTAGCGCGCGATGTTGACCGCGAGCTCCTCGGCCGCCACGCCGATTATACCCGCCGTTTCGCCCGAAACGCCGTTTTCTCCGCAGCATTTTATGAGCTGCCTTGAAACCTCGACCGCTTCTTGCTCGGTGCTCTTGATAGTGATGTCGAACAGGCTGTCGCTGTCGGCGTCGGGTATCATCAAAAAACCCTTTTGCGGAAGTTTTCCGCGCCTCTGCCGCCATATTCTGAAGCCCCAGACCGTGAAGAACGCCAGCGCCTCGGTCACGGCGGCGGCAATGCTCACGCCGATGATACCCGTGCTGCTGATAAAGATTATCGAGAACGGCAGCAGGTAGGCAAAGCCCTGCAAAACCGTGTCGGTCGTTGCGAGCGAGGTAGCGAGTATCGTCTGGTAGTAGACCTGAACAATCCTGTTAGCCGCAAAGAACGCGAACGACAGGCTGAACAGACGCACGCAGAGGATCGCATTGTCGTAGAGCTCGGGCTTGTTGAAGGAGAACAGCGAAAGAATAAGGTTCGGGAACACGATGAAGAAGCTCGTCAAAATGATTACAACTATTCCGACGATAATCACCGTGCGCCGCACGAGCCGCCGTATTCCGAAGTAATCCTTTTCGCCGTAGAGAACTCCCGCGATCGTCTGGATCACACCGATAACACCCTCGATGCACAGTCTTACGATCTCGACCGAGTTCATACACACCGAGTATATCGCCGTGTTGTCCGCGCCGAGTGTGCTCTGGATAAAGGTGTTGAGTACAAAATACTGCAATATCAGCATTAAAAGGTAGGACATCTGCGAAGCGCCCGCCTTGATGACCGACCATATTTTTCCGAGCTGGCGCAGACCTTCCTTCAGCTTTACGGAAAGCATACGCTTTTTTGAGAGCATATACGGAATGAGCACCACGTTTCCCACGCCGTAGCCGAGAACCGTTGAAAGCGCCGCGCCGTACATTCCCAGATCCGTGTATTTCAGGAAATAGTAGTCGAGCCCGAGGTTGACGATATTAGCGATGATGAAGCACGCCGCGCCGAGCTTCGGGCAGTTGTCGATGGTAACGACGTTTGAAACCAGCAGACAGAAATTGATCAGCGGAGCGAGCAGCATATACACGTAGATGTACGGCATAAGCAGCTCCTCGAGCCTCGGAGTCTGCGCCAGCATCCCCGCGAGCGGAGAGGCGGCGAACGGAGCTATCACCGTGAAGATCAGAGAAAGCCCTATATCCGCCACAATGCAGACCGAGAACACGCCCGAGGCCTCTTTGATCTGCCGCTTGCCGAGCATTACCGAAATCGTCACCGCGCAGCCTACTCCGATTGCAAAGCCGATAATCTGCATAAAATACAGCACGGGAAGACTGAGTGAGATCGCCGTCATTCCGTCGATGTCAATAAAGCTGCTGACGAGTATGCTGTCCACTATGTTTCCGAGCTGCGAAGCCATTATCATCAGCACGCCCGGAACAACATAGCTGTTGAACTTGCGTTTTATCAGATAATCATTTCTGAGCATTTTTACACCTCGTCAAAGAACGCCAGTCCCGACAGCGAGTCAAATACGTTTTTGAGGTAATCCTCATTTATGATCGGCCACTTGAAGCCGAGGCGGTAAAGCGCCTTTGTGGTGAAGGAATTGTCATAGTCGATGAAGAACTCAACGGTGTTTTTGTCCGACGCCTGATAGGAGATCAGCGGCGAAACGAGCTCACTGAGCTTTTCGTCGGAGATAGCGTTGTTGAACGCCTCGATAAACTCCGCCTCGGTCACGACCTTAACGGGAACGCCGCTGCGGTTCATCGCCTCGATAACGTCGCCCATCTGAACTCTGTGACCGTTCGTGGCGTGGAACACGGTGAAGTCGCTGTTTGCGCACGCGAGTGTGTAAACAGCCGCCGCGGTGCAGTCGATCGGCGAGAACTCAACCATTTCGTCGAGCGCCGAAACCGAGACCGCGCCGAGCGCCGCATAGGCTCTCAGGCTGCGCATAAAGCCGTTAGTTACGGAATTTATCTGGAAAAGTCCGTCGCTGTAGCGGCTCATAAGGTTGCCGACGCGGACGATCTTTCCGTCGAGGCCGCGCTGTTCGACAGCGTTGAGCAGCGCCTCCTCCGCCTTGAATTTGGTGTATACATATTTATTGTCGAGGTTCTGACCGAAGGACAGCTCGTTTTCGCGGATCCTCTTGTCAACGCTGAACGCGCCGTTCACGCTTGTGCCCGCAACGCTGACGGTCGACACCTGAACCAGCCTTCTGCCCGTTTCAACGCAGAGGTCGATCAGGTTTTCAACGCCGTGCCAGTTGATGCGGTCGAGAATGTCGTCCTGAACAAAGTGCTTCACGCAGGCGGCGCAGTTGATCACGGCGCCGAAGTCGATTTCCGCGAGCTTCATCAGGCTGTCGCGGTCGGTGATGTCGCCGCTGACGGTGAATATGCGGCTGCCGAACAGCTCCTCGTGCGGTGACTCAAAGTAGTACATCAAAATGCTCTTGAGTCTTTCGTCGGGAGAGATGTCGCCGCCGCGCAGCAGGCAGTAAATCTTTTTATCCGTGTCGTCGATCAGGTGCTTGAGCACGTGAACGCCCAGGAAGCCCGTGCCGCCCGTGAGCAGGATGTCGCCGATGTCGCCGCTGCGGATCTCGTCCACAAACTCGCTTGTATTGTGCGCGAGCGCGCCCATCTCAACAGCTTCCTGAACCTCATCCTCGGTCTCAGCCGGCGACGAGGTTGAGTTGATGTACGCCTCGAGCTCCTCTGCGGTGGGATAATCGAAAACGTCCTTGAAGGCGATCGGAAGATTATCGGCCATTGCTCTGACGGCAACCTTTGAGGCGAGCAGCGAGGTGCCGCCGATTTCAAAGAAGTTGTCGTCCGCTCCGACCTTCTCAACGCCGAGCGCATAGGCAAAGATTTCACAGAGCTTGCGCTGCAGCGCCGTCGAAGGCTCCTTGCCCTGACGCTTTTCCCGGGTGAACTCGGGCTCGGGCAAAGCCTTCTTGTCTATTTTGCCGTTGCTCGTCAGCGGTATCTCGTCGAGCTGAACGAACACGGAGGGGATCATATAGTGCGCGAGCGACTGCTTCATATGCGCCGCAAGCGCGTCCTTTTCAACGGCGGTGCCGTCGGTGGTGTAGTAGGCGCAGAGGTACTGCTGCTCGCCCTCGCCCCTAACAATTACGATGGCGTGCTTAACGCCCGCGTAGGTCGACATAACGTTGATTATTTCGTCGAGCTCAACACGCAGACCTCTCAGCTTGACCTGATTGTCGAGTCTGCCGAAGAACTCGATCTCGCCGAGG
>ONIJ01000202.1 GCA_900317875.1 uncultured Eubacteriales bacterium | reverse complement strand
ACGAGGAAAAGGACATCCAGCTCGTCAAGCTGATTCTCGATATCGCTAAGAACCTTAACGTTCCCGTTGTTGCGGAGGGCGTTGAGACAAAATCGCAGCTTGAGCTGCTCAGAAAACTCGGCTGCCGGCTGGTGCAGGGCTATTATTTTTCAAGGCCGCTGCCCGCTGCCGACTTTGAGCGGGACATTCTTTGCGCGGATAAAAAATGATCCGGACAATAAGGATAAGATGAGGAGATAACAATATGAAAGCGTGTAAAATCCCTGCAATGAGAACAAAGCGCTTTTTGGCAATATTGATTTGCCTGATGACTGTAATTGCCGTCTTGCCGCCGCGCGCGGCTTCGGCGGAGGAAAAAAGCCGCGTTGTGCGCGTAGGATGGTATGATTCGCCGTTCAACACTTTTGACGAACACGGGCGGCGCTCGGGCTACGCCTATGAGTACCAGCAAAAAATTGCGGCGTACACAGGCTGGGAATACGAGTATGTCGAGGGCAGCTGGCCTCAGCTTCTGCAAATGCTGTCCGAGGGCAAAATCGATTTGATGAGCGACGTGTCCTACACCAAGGACCGCTCGGAAGATATGCTGTTCCCGAATCTGCCCATGGGCACCGAGGAATACTACGTTTTTGTTTCGGCTGACAATTCCGAAATCAGCAAGGACGATCCGCAGACGCTCTCGGGAAAGAAAGTCGGCGTCGACAAGGACTCGATCCAGACAGGGCTTTTTAAAGAGTGGGCGCAGAAGAACGGAATCGAGGCGGAGCTCGTTGAGCTGACAAACTCCGAGGACGAAACCTTTCAGATGATGCAAAACGGAACGCTCGACGCGTTTGTAACGCTCGACGCCTACGGCGCCAACGACTCGGTGGTGCCGAGAATAGAAATCGGTTCATCGGACTTCTATTTTGCGGTCAGCAAATCGCGTCCCGATCTGCTGAAGGAGCTCAACAGCGCAATGGGTAAAATCCGGGACGAGGACCGATTCTACAATCAGCATTTGTCCAACAAGCATATCCAAACCTCGGGAACATATATTTTCCTCGATGAATCGGAGAAAAAATGGCTGACGGAGCACGGACCTGTCAAAGTGGGCTATCAGGACAACTATCTGGCGTTCTGCGACGCCGATGAAAAAACCGGAAAGCTCAATGGCGCTTTGAAGGAATATCTGGATCAGGCGTCCGGTTGTTTCGGAAACGCGGAAATCGAATTTGAGCCCGTGGCGTATCCCAGCGTTTCAAAGGCGCTTGAGGCGCTCAGGTACGGAGAGGTTGACTGCGTGTTCCCGTCGAATCTCAGCACCTCCGAAAGTGAAAATTTAGGGTTAGTTATGACGCCGTCGATTATGCGCGCCGAGATATACGCGGTCGTACACAAATCGGACAAGGACTCCTTTGCCCAGAAATCCGACGTGACTGCGGCAGTGGTGGAGGACGAGCCCAATTACGAGTCAATTATGGTCGACCGCTTCCCCGACTGGGATAAAAAATACTATTCGGATGTTAAGGCGTGTCTTTCGGCGGTGTCCGAGGGCAAGGCTGACTGTATGATTATGAGCAACTACCAGTACAACAGCTACGGCAGGCAGTGCGAAAAGTACAAGCTCACAACTCTGGCTACGGGCCAAAGCGTAGACTTCTGCATAGCGGTCGGCAGAGATAACAACGAGTTGTACTCGATTCTCGCCAAGACCACCTCTATCGTCAGCAACTCGGCAATCAACGCCGCGCTTACCTACTATTCGGCCGAAACCGCCAAAACCCGTTTTATTGATCTTCTTCTCGATAACATGGGGATCGTGATCGCCGTTGCGGTGGGAATAGTAGCGCTCATCATCATCCTGATCATTCAGCGCAGAATGATCATCGCCGAAAGAAAGGCGGCGGAAAGTCAGCGCATTGCGGAAAACCTCAGCGAGCACGCCTACGTGGACGCCCTCACCTCGGTTCGCAACAAGAGGGCTTACGACGAATACATAAGCAGCCTGCAGGAGCGCATCGAGGGCGGCGAGGCGCTAGAATGTGCGATCTGCGTATTTGACTGCGACAACCTGAAATACATCAACGATAAATTCGGACACGAAAAGGGCGATAAATACATCAAAGCCGCCACTATGCTGATTTGCCATACCTTCAAGCACAGCGCCGTTTTCAGAGTGGGCGGCGACGAGTTCTCGGCGGTTCTGCTCAATGATGATTTCAACAACAGGGACGAGCTCGTGAGCAGCTTTGACAAAGCGCAGAGCGAAACTCTGAAATCAAATCCCGAGCCGTGGGAGCAGGTCAGAGTGGCAGTCGGAATAGCGGAATACGATCCAAAGACCGACAATTCCCTTATCGACACTATCCGCCGTGCGGACGATATGATGTACGACAACAAGCGCGAAAGAAAGAAAAATAATTCCTGATCCGCGTCTTTCGGCGCGGTTTTTCCCGGGACGCCTATTGTCCGGGCGCGGCATTGTCCGCAGACTTGCGCAAAAAAAGAAAAGGTGTGTGCCGTGTGGCTGAGCGTTTCAAACCACATACTGCGTACACCTTTATTATATCTGAACAGGGCTCCGCGCTGCCGCGCAGCCCTGATTAAGCGGCTATTTTTTTACTCATCCTTTTGCAGTCAAACCGCGAGCTTTTAATGATTCTGTCGTCGGTTACCGAATAACCCAGCTTTTCGTAAAAGCCGATCGCCACAGTGCGGCTGTCCAGGACGATTTCGGAGTAGCCAAGTTCCTTTATCCAATTTTCGGCTTCTCTTATTACTCTGCTTCCGTAGTCTTTTCCTCGGTACTCTTTAAGCACCACTACCCGCCCGATTAACGCGCTGCGCTTATCCAGCTCGTAAAACCTGCAGGT
>ONIJ01000204.1 GCA_900317875.1 uncultured Eubacteriales bacterium | reverse complement strand
GTGCTATTTAGTATCCTGAAATTTAAAAAATTGGCTAGGAGGATATTCATTATGAAAAAATTTATTGCAATTGCGGTCGCAGTTCTTTTGGTAGCTCTTTCGGCACTTCCCGTTTTTGCGGAGTCTCTTAACAGCCCTATCGCCACAAAGGCTAACTATGTTATCCACACATCCGATGATATCGAAGGCGGAAAGATCGTTGCTCAGTACGAAACCGCAGTTGGTGAAGACGGCAGACAGACAATTCTTCTCCAGGGTATTCCCGAGGAAGGCTATGATTTCGGAAGCTGGATCATCGACGGAAACTATGTTCCCCAGGGTAATTTGACCGATTCTGTTCTTAAGATCGTTATTTCGAGTGACATCACAGTTAAGGCTGTATTCAATAAATCAGGCGCTCCCACAACTGCTCCTGTAACTCCCGAGAAGAAGATTGTTGACGACGGCTCCAAATCACCTCAGACCGGTTCGACTGATTATGTCGCTTATGCGGTTATGTTCAGCTCCATCGTTGCGCTTATCGCACTGGCTGTTGTTGCAAGACGTCGTTCCAAAAAAAAGTAATTTGATGTTTTCGCAGAGGGATGGCTGAGGCTGTCCCTCTGTTTTTTTGCTTAAAATAAACCCCGGGGGTGTTTTATTTGTCAGACGGAAGCGAAAAGCTTCTCAAGGAGCTCGAAAGAAGGAAGGCGGAAGATGAAGCAAAGGCTGCCGAAAAAGCGGACTCCGACAGTCATAATAGCTCGCATCGACGCCATCGTCATCATCACCACCACGATCCAAAGGCTCGCCGCCGCCGCAGACGCCGCAGAAAGCTAAGAAAAGTAAAAAAGATTATGCTGAGGACGCTGATTTTTCTCGGAGTTATTATTCTGATCGCGGCCGTCACGGTATTTGTAATGCGGCATACCGGCAAAAACGAAATGACCGCCGAGGATTTCAATATCAAGGCTCCGGAAAGCCTTGATGTTCAGATCAGCGACAAGGGCTCTCACGTGGTGTTTGAAGGCAAGCAGTATGAGTATAACAAAGACATAATATGTATGCTGATTTTGGGCATCGACCAGGTTTCGGGAGTCGATGACAGGCAGATCGGCGACAATATGCAGTCCGATTTGATCGCGCTTTGCGCCATTGACAGCGTGAACAAAAAGATAACGATAATCAACATCCCGCGCGATATTATAACCGATGTTAAGGTTTATTCTCCGTCGGGCGGATATGTGGAAATGAAAAAGCTGCCCATAGCCGAGGCGTTCGCCTACGGCGACGGCAAAAAGGGAAGCTGCTTCAATTCAGCCGAGGCCGTTTCAAAACTTTTCTACAACCTTCCGATCCGCACCTTCTTTGCGCTGAATCTCGACGGCATAGCTGAGCTCACCGACAGTGTGGGCGGCGTAGACGTAGTTTCGCCCGAAACGATCGGAGAGTTTGAAAAGGGCGAGTCGTATCACCTTGAGGGAAAAAAGGCGACCAATTTTGTGCGCAGGCGCGCAACCGACCGCGCGGACGCCAACCTGCTCAGAAACGACAGGCAAAAGGAGTACCTGAAATCTATCATCAACAAATTCTTCAAGGCAACGCGCAGCAACATTTCCGTTCCGGTCAACGTTTTCAACGCCGTGCAGTCCTATTCCTCCACAAACCTGAATCCGGACCGCGTAACATATCTTGCGACGGAGTTCATCGTGAACAGGAATATGGACAGGCAGTTCAAGTCGGTGCCGGTAACCGTCAAGCAGGTCGATAACCACGCCGAGAACTACGTAAAGGAAAAGGAATTTTACAAAATGTTCCTTGACATTTTCTACAACGAAAAATAAATCAGAGAGAGCTTCGGCTCTCTCTTTGTTTTTTCGGGGAACACTTTCTCACAAAACAGTTGAAAAGCCCGAAAATAAGTGATATAATGAGAAAAATATAACCTTTTGAAAGGATTGATTATTTTGAACAGTGATGCAATAAGAACCCCAATCAAATGCGCTCCGCAGCGTTCGCTTCTGCGCGCGCTCGGTATGACGGATGAGGAGATCGGCAAGCCGATGATCGGTATTGTCAGCTCCTACAACGAAATCGTGCCCGGTCATATGAATATCGACAAGATCGTAAACGCCGTAAAAACCGGCGTTGCCCTCGCCGGCGGCAACCCGATCGTATTTCCCGCGATCGCGGTCTGCGACGGTATCGCGATGGGGCACAAGGGTATGAAGTATTCCCTCGTAACCCGCGACCTTATTGCCGATTCAACCGAGGCTATGGCGATCGCTCACGCGTTCGACGCCCTCGTAATGGTTCCCAACTGCGATAAAAACGTGCCCGGCCTGCTTATGGCGGCGGCTCGTCTTAATATTCCCACTATCTTCGTCAGCGGCGGCCCGATGCTCGCAGGCCGTTTCGCAGGTCACAAAACCAGCCTTTCCAGTATGTTCGAGGCGGTCGGCTCCTACAATTCGGGCAAGCTCAGCCTTGAGGAGCTCGACGAGTATGAAAACAAGGCGTGTCCCAGCTGCGGCTCCTGCTCGGGTATGTACACCGCTAACTCAATGAACTGCCTCACCGAGGTTCTCGGTATGGGCCTGCGCGGCAACGGCACTATTCCCGCTGTTTATTCCGAGAGGATCCAGCTCGCGAAGCACGCGGGTATGAAGATCATGGAGCTGCTTGAAAAGGACATCAAGCCCCGCGACATTATGACAGAGGACGCTTTCCGCAATGCTCTGACAATGGATATGGCGCTCGGCTGCTCCACTAACTCAATGCTCCACCTTCCCGCGATCGCTCACGAGTGCGGAATCGACCTCAATCTCGACATCGCCAACGAGATCAGCGCAAAGACTCCCAACCTCTGCCACCTCGCACCCGCCGGCAGAACATATATGGAGGATCTCAACGAAGCAGGCGGCATTTATGCGGTAATGAACGAAATCAACAAGCTCGGCCTGCTCAACACCGACCTCATCACCTGCACGGGCAAGACGATCGCCGAGAACATCGCGGGTGTTGTCAACAAGAATCCCGATGTCATCCGCCCCGTTGAAAAGCCCTACAGTCCCACAGGCGGCATCGCGGTCCTCCGCGGAAACCTCGCTCCCGACGCCTGCGTCGTAAAGCGTTCGGCTGTCGCTCCCGAAATGCTCAAGCACTCGGGTCCCGCAAAGGTATTTGACTGCGAGGAGGACGCAATGCAGGCGATCAACGACGGTCTCATCACCGAGGGCGACGTTGTCGTTATCCGCTACGAGGGCCCCAAGGGCGGTCCCGGAATGCGCGAAATGCTCAATCCCACCTCGGCAATTATGGGACGCGGTCTCGGCAGCACGGTAGCACTCATCACCGACGGACGTTTCTCGGGCGCTACCCGCGGAGCTTCGATCGGCCACGTCAGCCCCGAGGCTGCGGTAGGCGGCCCCATCGCCCTTATCGAGGACGGCGACATCATCGAGATCAATATCCCCGAAAGCACGATAAACGTTCTTCTCAGCGATGAGGAGCTCGCAAAGCGCAGAGCACAGTGGCAGCCCAGAGAGCCCAAGATCACAACAGGCTACCTCGCGCGCTACGCAAAGCAGGTTTCCTCGGGCGCTCAGGGAGCAGTCCTTTCTTAATTATATTACTCGGCCCTCCCGAACAGGGAGGGCTTTTGTGCCTGCGAATTATCAAATTATCACCCAAGGACAGTGGTTTTATGGAGCTTACGCCGATTGCGCGCATATACAACGATTTTCCCACGAAGTTCGGGCTTCCGCGACAGAGCGGAATGTCGGAGCACCTTATTTCGCGGATAATTATGGAAAAGGATTTCCGCAATGCTGAGGCGTTCAGAGGAATAGAAGAATTTGAATATCTTTGGCTGCTCTGGATTTTTGAGCCTATGGGCAAGCGCGGCTGGTCGCCTACCGTAAGGCCTCCGAAGCTCGGCGGCAACAGGCGTATGGGAGTGTTTGCAACGCGTTCTCCGAACCGCCCGAATCAGATAGGACTTACCCGCGTCAGGCTGATCTCCGTAGATTACACCGCGGATAACGGTCCCGTGCTGACGGTTTCGGGAGCGGATCTGATGAGCGGAACGGAAATAGTCGACATCAAGCCCTACCTGCCCTTTGCCGACAGCGCTCCGAACGCTGCGGCGGGAGAGTACGGCTTGGACACTCAGGAGCTGCTTGAGGTGGAGATCCCCGAAGAGGTCGCCGCGCTTTTCAGCGGCCGGCAGCTCGAGGCGCTCAGGGAAGCGCTGACCTTTGATCCGCGCCCCGGTTATCAGAACGATCCCGGGCGGGTTTACGGCTTTGCCTACGGAGAATACGATATTAGCTTTAAGGTGAGCGGAGGAAGGGCGCTGGTGACGGGCGCGAAGAAAAACCGATAATTATTCAAATGAACCAAATAAAATCACAGCGGTCGGACAGACAAATCAGCTTTTGAAAAGCGAATTTGCCCGGCCGCTTTTGTCTTTATCGTCAAAAACCAAAAAGAAAATTTATACAAAAAGCGCGGCTGACTGAGGGCGATTTTTATAATAAAATATTTATGGGAATATTTTTGCATTTTCATAATTCAGCAACAAAGGAGTGATCGGCAAATGCAAATACGAAAGAAACTCACGAGCGTGCTACTGGCGTTCTGTCTGATCCTTTCGGTTGCCGCGGTCGGCGTTGTGCCCGCGGCGGCGGAAACCGAAACAGGTCAAACCCGGGAAATAATCGCTCAGGACACCGTTCAGGGCAGCGCTATTCTGCACTGCTTCTGTTGGTCATACGATACAATAAAGGAAAACCTGCCTGAAATCGCTGCGGCAGGCTACACGGCTGTGCAAACCTCGCCTGTTCAGCCTCCGAAGGATTACAGC
>ONIJ01000205.1 GCA_900317875.1 uncultured Eubacteriales bacterium | reverse complement strand
GGCGGGACCTTCGTGTTCTCCGAGCAGATGACAAACATCTTTATGCTGCTCGCGGTTTTCATCATCACGTTTATCTGGGGCAGGTTCTTCTGCGGCTTCCTGTGTTCGTTCGGCGCAATGCAGGATCTGCTCTGGTTCTTCGGCAAGCGCATTCCCGTTCGTCCGGTGATCTCTCAGAAGGCCGACCGTGTTTTGAAATTCCTCAAATACGGAGTCCTCATCTTTATAGTTCTGGGGATCTGGTCGTTCGGCGTTTTCGGCGACACGGTCTGGAGTCCGTGGACGGTATTCGGAATGTACACAAGTCCCTTCAAGGGCTTCCCGAACGAGCTGATGTTCCTTTCTGTCGGCGGAGCGCTCCTGCTCGTGATTATGCTCGGCTCGCTCTTTATTGAAAGATTCTTCTGCAAATACCTTTGCCCGCTCGGCGCACTGTTCACTCTCGCTTCGCGCTTCCGAATTTTCAAGGTCAAGCGCGACAGCGCAAAGTGCAATTCAAGATGCAGAGTCTGCACCCGCAAATGCGCTATGTCGATCCCGCTCTATCAGCACGACGCGGTGAACTCGGGCGAATGTATCAACTGTATGAAGTGCACCGCAGCCTGCGCAATGGGCAACATCAAGGTCGAAACCGCTCCCGCGGTAACGGGCACCGCAGCTGCTCTCGCGCTGGCAGGCGTTTCCTTTGCCGGAACGCTTCAGCCCGCAAAAACCGCAACCGTACAGCCCGAGGTTTCCGTTGATTTCTCAAACGCTGCTCCCGGCAGCTACAAGGACGGCACCTACACCGGCTCGGCAGCAGGCTATCGCGGAGTAACAAGCGTGACCGTCACGGTTTCAAACGGCAATATCACAAGCATCACGATCGATTCCAGCGGCGACGACAGGAAATTCCTTGACAACGCGGCAAATGAAATCATCTCCGACATAATTTCCACTCAGAGCACCGACGTTTCCGCCGTCAGCGGCGCGACCTACAGCAGCCGCGGAATAATCGACGCGGTTGAGGACGCGATCGGCGATCAGCTCGCCGCTTCGGCTTCTCAGTCGACCGAAGCCGCCACAGAGGCTTCTTCAGGCAGCAGGTCAAAGAAAAACCGCGTTGAAAAGACCACGGAAAGCGACAGTCAGTCCGGCGATCAAAGCGGGGAGAAAACCACCGAAGGTTCTGAGGATAACAGCTTTTCCAACGGCAATTCCGGCTCAAATTCAAATTCCGACGGCAAATATGCCGACGGCACCTACACAGGCTCGGGTTCGGGCTTCAGAGGAACCACAAGCGTTTCCGTCAAGGTCGAGGGCGGCGTGATCACCGACATCACCGTAACCTCCTATCAGGACGACAGACAGTTCTTCACCAGAGCCGAAAGCGGAGTCATTTCGGAAATCCTTTCGGCGCAGAGCATAAACGTTTCTACCGTCAGCGGCGCGACCTTCAGCAGCAACTCTATCATCGAAGCGGTTGCCGACGCGCTCGGCGAGGATTTCACAAATCCCAACAGCTCAATGAGCGGCGGACATCATATGCATTGATAATTTTTCGGAAAGTTGTTCCCTTGCACTTTGCAAGGGAACGGTTTTCGTGTATAATATTCTTATTAACAGGGGAGGTGGCTTTATGCCGAGAATACTTATTGCGGACGACGAGCCCGACATCATCGCCCTGATCAGCCGTTACGCGCAGCGCGAGGGCTATGAGGTAGTCAGCGTTGAGGACGGAAGTCAGGCGGTCCGGGCGTGCCGCGAGGAAGATTTTGACGCGATCGTTATGGACGTAATGATGCCCGACACCGACGGCTTTTCCGCGTGCAAGCAGATCCGCGCCTTCAAGGATATTCCCGTGCTTATGCTTTCGGCGCGCAGCACCGAATACGACAAGCTCTTCGGCTTTGAGGTCGGAGTGGATGACTATGTGACAAAGCCGTTCTCTCCCAAGGAGCTTATGGCGCGGATCAAGGTTATAATCGCTCGCCACCAAAGAACCGACAAAAAGCCTTCCGGTGTGTTCAGCGCCGGAGGAATTGAGATCGACACCCTCGGCCACACCGTAAGCATAGACGGCGAAAAGGTCGAGCTTACCGCCAAGGAGTACGATATTCTGCTCCTGATGATGAAAAACAGGGGCATTGTTTTCTCGCGCGACAGGATCTTAAACGAGGTGTGGGGCTACGACTATTACGGCGACGACCGCACCGTTGACTGGCAAATCAAGCTGCTGAGGAGCAAGCTCGGCGAAAAACGCGGCTGCATTGCGACTGTTCGAGGGGTGGGGTACAAGTTTGAAGGTTAAATCATTTAAAACAAAGCTCTGGCTGTACTTCGCGCTTTTTACGGCGATAATCTTCTCGGTGCTCTGGCTGCTTCAAATCGTGTTTTTGCAGGGCTTTTACAATCAGATGCTCATTCGCAGCACAAAAAGCGCCGCCGAAAAAATAGTCAAAAACTCCGACAGCGAGAATATCACCGAGGTCATCGACAACATAACCCGAGGCAATTCGCTGCTGGTATATATCACCGATTCCGACGGAAACGTGCTCTATATCTCCGACGAATATAAAAACACCCACAAGGAAAACGGGCTTAAGGAGCGCGAAGCGGAGCAGAAGGGCTTAGTCGAACCCGAGCAAAAGGGTATGGGCGAAAAATTCAAGAAGCACAACGGCGGCTACCGCAGCCTGCCCGAAAATTTTGAAAGTTTTTTGGACAGCCTGAAGTCGAGCGGCAGCGGCGTTACGGAATACTCGAACGACTGCCTCTATGTTTACGGCGCGTACATCGATTTTTACGGCGTTGACGGAAAGGCGGTGCTCTATGTCAGCACAACGCTCAACGCCGTAGGCTCCACAGTAACGATCATCGGGTACCAGCTCGCCATTGTCACGGCGTTCTCGCTCGTTATCGGTTTTGTGCTCGCTTGGTTCATCGCCAGAAGATTCGCAAAGCCCGTTTCGAGTCTTTCCGAGAAAGCAAAGTCCCTGGGCGAGGACACGAAGAAATCCGATTTCAAAAAGGGCTTCTGCTCCGAGCTCGACGAGCTCAGCAACACCCTTGACGAAACCAACGAAAAGCTGAAAAAATCAAAGAGCTTCCAGCACGAGCTTCTCGCAAACATCTCTCACGATCTGCGCACGCCGCTCACAATGATCAAGGGCTACGCCGAAAGCGTAAGCGATATGGGCGACGACGAGGAGCAGCGCAGGGCTGACGCCGCAATCATTATCAGAGAAGCCGACAGGCTGACGGCGCTCGTGAACGAAATCCTCGAGTACTCCGAGCTGGAGTCCGACGGCAGGACCGACGACTTCGTGATCCTCGACTACAGCAAGCTCGTCAACAAGGTCGCCGACAATTTTGAATCGCTCTACAAGCGCGACGGCGGAGTCATCGACCGCAATATCGACGAAAACGTCCTCGTCAACGGCAACGGAGGCAGGCTCGAACGCGCGGTTTACAACCTGATCGACAACGCAGTGCGCCACACGGGCGACTGCAAGAAAATCAGGATCGAGCTCCGCGCGGTTGGGGGAAAGGCGGTTCTGAGCGTTATCGATTTCGGCGAGGGGATCGCGCAGGAGGAGCTTGAAGCCATCTGGGACAGATACTACACCTCGCGTC
Organism: uncultured Eubacteriales bacterium; assembly: GCA_900317875.1. Lineage (GTDB taxonomy): Bacteria > Bacillota > Clostridia > Oscillospirales > Acutalibacteraceae > Ruminococcoides. The sequence goes on along the minus strand of ONIJ01000205.1, from coordinate 8,163 downwards.
AGCGCGGCGGCAAGGGAGTGTCCGGTCTGGGACTCGCCATTGTAAAGCAGATAACCACGCTTCACGGCGGCGCCTGCTTCGCGCAGAGCGAGCCGGGCAAGGGCAGCTCATTTATAATCGAACTCAAATGCGAGTAAAAATCACCCCCGAGGTTCAAAAAACCTCGGGGGAAAAATTTATCTATTCAATAAAATTCAGAATATCCGCGATGACCTCCTCGCGGCAGACGTCGTTGAGCACCTCGTGGCGGTAACCCTCATAGAGCTTCATATCAACGTTTTTGCCGTACTTTTTAAGGTTGTCATACACCGCCTGAACGCCCTTTCCGTAGCTGCCGACGGGATCCTCGCTTCCCGAAAGCAGAAGGATAGGCAGCTTTGAGCTGACGCTTCTGAACCAGATCTGCCTGTTGCAAAGGCTCTGCAGCTTCACCAGAACATACTGCGCGTTGAGCGTAAAGCGGAAGGTGCAGTACTTGTCCTGACGGTATTTTTCCCTTACCTCGGGGATCGTGCTTATCATCGAAACAAAGTCGTGCTCGTCTACGAAGCGCTCGTTGAATTTGCCCGTGATCATATCGTCGATCTTTGAAGAATAGGAGCGTTCGCCGTACTTTCTTATCAGTCCTCTGATGATCGCCAGACCTGCCGCCGAGGCAGGATTAGGGCCGCCTGTGCCCATAAAAATCGCCTTGCTCCAGATTTTGGGCGAGGCGCCGCAGCGCGCGATAAACGAGCCCATACTGTGTCCCATCAGAATGCGGGGCAGCTCTTCGCCGAACTCCGCCTTCATCATCAGGGTGACTTTCTGCATATCCTCGACCATCCACTCCCATTTTCCGATGTAGCCCAGGTCGCCGTCGTCATCCGCGGTGTAGCCGTGACCGAGGTTGTCAAAGCCATAGCACACATAGCCGTGCTCCGCGATCGTCTGCATAAATTCATCGTAGCGGCGGATATGCTCGGTCATTCCGTGAACCACGTGGAAAAGTCCCTTGGGTTCGCCCTCGGGAATGTACAGCCTGCAATAAAGCTGATGAGCGCCGTCCGCCGAGGGAATTCTTCTTTCAATTGCTTCCATATCAATCATCCTCACTTAATAAGCACGCCCTGACCGCTCTGCGCCAGCCGCCGAGCAGCCTTTCGCGCTCGCTTTGCCGCATATAGGGCTTGAAAACCGTGTTTGTCTCTTTGTTGTCGGCAAAGCTGTCCCTGCCGTAAAATCCGACCGCAAGTCCCGCGAGCATTGCCGCGCCCGCTGCGGTCGCTTCCTTCTGCGCGGGGCGGATGACCTCCAGATTTGAAATATCCGCCTGAAACTGCATAAGCAGATTGTTTGCCGAAGCACCGCCGTCGACTCTCAGGGAGTTGATGTCGCTTTCGGTGTCCGACTGCATTGCGCGTATCACGTCGTCGGACTGATAGGCGATCGATTCCAGAGCGGCGCGCACGATGTGCTCAACCGAGGCGCCGCGCGTCAGCCCGGTAATAACGCCCCTGGCGCTCATATCCCAATAGGGAGCGCCGAGCCCCGCAAAGGCGGGAACAATGTAAACTCCCGCGCTGTCGCGGACCTTGCGGGCGACAGCTTCGCTCTCGGCGGAATTTCTTATCATACGCAGCTCGTCGCGGAGCCACTGGATAACCGCTCCGCCCACAAAAACGCTGCCCTCGAGCGCGTATTGAACGGGTTCGTCCTTCGTCGTTGCGGCGATTGTCGTAACGAGTCCGTGACGGCTGAAAACGGGAGCTTCGCCTGTATTGTTCAGCAGAAAACAGCCCGTGCCGTAGGTGATCTTCAAATCGCCCGCGCTCGTGCAGCCCTGACCGAAGAGCGCCGCCTGCTGGTCGCCGGCGATCCCGCAAATCGGAACAGCCGCGCCGGGAAGGATCAGCTCGCCGTAGATTTCGCCGCTGCTTTTCACCTCGGGAAGCATATTCATCGGCACGCCGAAAAGACTGCAAAGACCTTCGTCCCATTCGCAGGTGTTGATGTTGTAGAGCATCGTGCGCGAGGCGTTTGTGCGGTCGGTGACGTGCGCCGCGCCGCCCGTGAGCTTCCAGACGAGCCAGGTGTCGATCGTTCCGAAAAGCAGCTCGCCGCGCTCTGCTTTTTCGCGCGCGCCCTCGACGTTGTCGAGGATCCACCTGATCTTGGTGGCGCTGAAATAAGCGTCGAGCTTAAGCCCTGTCTTTTGTGCGATCTCCTCCGCGTATCCGGAGTATTCTCCGCAGATCTCCGCCGTTCTGCGGCACTGCCAGACGATCGCGTTGTAAACGGGCTTACCGGTTGCCTTTTCCCAGACAACGGTGGTTTCGCGCTGATTGGTTATTCCGATTCCCGCGATCTCGGCGGGGGATATACCGCTTTTGGCTATGCACTCGGTCATCGAAGCGAACTGGTTCGCAAAAATTTCCATCGGGTCGTGCTCTACCCAGCCGGGGCGCGGATAGATCTGGGGAAATTCCTGCTGAGCGGTGTTGACTACCCTGCAATTTTTATCAAACAAAATGCTGCGCACGCTTGTTGTACCCTCGTCCAGGGCGAGTATGTATTTTTTCATAGTCAGCTCCTATGATCTGCAAAAAGGGCGCACGCTTGGGTGCGCCCTGAAAGGATACTTATTCTATCGGCTCAAAGTCAGCCACGCCGTGCTTGCAGAGCGGGCAGATGTAGTCCTCGGGCAGCTCCTCGCCCTCGTAGATGAATCCGCAAACCTTGCATACCCAGCCTTTCTTGCCTTCTGTCTGAGGCTTGGGCTTGACGTTGTTCTGATAGTAGGTGTAGGTCATAGTCTCCCTGTCGGAAATCACGCGCGCCTCGGTGACGCTGCAGATGAACATTCCGTGGGTGTCGAGGTCGATGTAATCCTCAACCTTGAGCGACATAAAGGAGTTGATATATTTCGGCAGGAACACCAGCCCGTTGTCGGAGCGCAGAACCTCTGTGTTGGCGAACTTGTCAACGGTTCTTCCGCTTTGGAAGCCGTAGTTCTCGAATACGCTGAAGGGAGCGTCGGTCGACAGGCAGTTCACGTTCATAACGCCCGTGTTCTTGATGGTGTGGTGCGAATAGTTCTGCTTGTTTATGCATACCGCGACGCGGTTTGGCGAGTTTGTGACCTGTGTAACGGTGTTGACGATAAGTCCGTTATCCTTCTTGCCGTCGTTGGAGGTCACTACATACAGGCCGTAGCCGATGTTGAACAGCGCGGTGAGGTCGTTCTTGTTGGCGGTTTCGCCGTCCTGCTCGATATAGTCGTGGCAGAGCGCCTCGGCGAGCTTTTCGATCTGTCCGCGGCTTTCGTCGTTGAGAGCCGACATAATCTTTACTGTGGGCTCAATGAACTCGATGTTCTTGCAGCCCTCGAGCATCTTCTTCATCGTCTTTGCGGCAAGAGGAGCCCACGAGCCGTTTTCGATAAGGCCGATCGTCTTGTTCTGGAAGTTTCTCTCGGTCAGGTGCTCGATGAATTCGCGCATAAAGGGGAAGATGTCTGCGTTGTAGGTGGTGGTGGCGAGCACGATCCTGCCGTAGCGGAAGGCGTCCTCAACGCACTCCGCCATATCCTCGCGGGCTAGGTCGTTGACAACGACCTTGGGGCAGCCGTTTGCCTTGAGCTTCTCGGCGAGCAGCTCAACAGCCTGCTTTGTGTTGCCGTAGACTGAGGTATAGGCGATCATAATGCCCTCGGTTTCAACGCCGTAGCTCGACCAGGTGTTGTAGAGGTCGAGATAGTAGCCGAGGTTTTCGGTGAGCACGGGGCCGTGGAGCGGGCAGATGATCTGAATGTCGAGCTTTGCTGCCTTTTTAAGAACGTTCTGTACCTGAGCGCCGTACTTGCCGACGATGCCGATATAATATCTTCTCGCCTCGCACGCCCAGTCCTCCTCAACGTCGAGAGCGCCGAACTTTCCGAAGCCGTCGGCGGAGAAGAGCACCTTGTCCTTTGCGTCATAGGTCATAATGACCTCGGGCCAGTGAACCATCGGAGCTGCAACAAAAGCGAGGGTGTGCTCGCCGAGCTCAAGGGTGTCGCCCTCCTTGACAACGATCCTTCTGTCGGCAAAGTCGGTGCCGAAGAAGTTCTGCATCATAGTGAAAGCCTTCGCCGACGAAACGATGGTCGCCTCGGGATAAGTGTTCATAAAATTGACGATATTAGCCGAGTGGTCGGGCTCCATATGCTGAACTACGAGGTAGTCGGGCTTTCTGTCGCCCAGAGCCTCGTCGAGGTTGCTCAGCCATTCAAACTTGAAGTTGCGGTCAACAGTGTCCATAACGGCGATTTTTTTATCGCGGATCACATATGAGTTGTAAGCCATACCGTTCGGCACGTCATACTGACCTTCAAACAGGTCAACCTTGTGGTCGTTTACGCCAACATAAAGGATGTCGTTTGTAATTTTCATAAAAAAACCTCTTTCTATAGTATATTTGGGCATATCCTTGGTACAATTGTAACATAGAATAACTCGTATTACAAGGATTTTTATATAAAAATTAATTATTTTGTATACAAATTATTTTTGCTGAAAGTATTGACAAACGCAAAATGTTTTGGTACAATTAATTTGTAAACAAAATAAATTTCAACACAAAGGAGGCTTCACTATGTCGTTCTACGATCACAAGGTAAAAACAAGAAAAGGCGGCGATTTTGACCTCGCCGGACTCAAAGGAAAGGTTGTCCTCGTCGTAAACACCGCCACGGGCTGCGGCTTCACTCCGCAGTACAAGGGACTGGAGGCGCTTTATGAGAAGTATCATGACAAAGGTCTGGAAATCCTCGATTTTCCCTGCAATCAGTTTGCGGATCAGGCGCCCGGAAGCGATGACGAAATCCACGAGTTCTGCACTTTGCGCTACAAAACTCAGTTTGACCAGATGAAAAAAATCAACGTAAACGGCGAAAACGAGGATCCGCTTTACACCTTCTTAAAGGCGGAGCAGCCCGACGAGGAGGTAAAGGGACTTAAAGCCAAGGCGATGATGAAGGCTGTTTCAAAGATGAGCAAGAGCACCAAAAACGCTTCCGACATCAAGTGGAACTTCACGAAGTTCCTCGTTGACCGCAGCGGCAAAGTCGTCGGCAGATACAATCCGACGGTTGAGCCCGCAAAAATCGAGGGCGACATCGCCGCGCTGATCTGATATGGAGGACAAGTACGAAGTGCTGCGGCTGAAAAATCAGCTGTGTTTTCCGATCTATCTGTGCTCAAAGGAAATACAGCGCCGCTACACACCTTATTTGAACGAGCTTAATCTCACCTATACACAGTATGTGGTGATGATGTATTTTTGGGAACACGGCAGCTCAAACGTCAAAGCGATAGGCAAGGCGCTGCTGCTCGATCCCAGCACGCTCACGCCGCTGCTCAAAAAGCTGGAGAGCAAGGGCTACATCACGCGCAACCGCTCCGAACAGGACGAGCGCAACCTGATCGTAGAGCTCACCGACAGCGGCAGAGAGCTTCAGGACAAGGCAATTAATATACCCGCGCAGATCGGACGCTGTCTGGATCTGAGCGAGGAAGAGGCAGTCGCCCTGTACAACATTCTTTACAAGGTGCTGCACAACGTTGAAAAGGAGTAATAATTATGGCAGTAAAAACAGTTACAAGCGCGAGCTTCGCGGATGAAGTTTTAATGGCAAATGTACCCGTTCTGGTGGATTTCTACGCGGATTGGTGCGGTCCCTGCAGAATGCTCAGACCTACGCTCGAAGCGATCTCCGAGGAGAGAGCAGACGTTAAGGTCGCGGCGATCAATATTGACGAAAATCCCGACCTCGCCGACGAGTTCGGCATCAGCTCAATTCCCTGCGTGATCTTATTCAAAAACGGAGCGGAGGCGGACAGAAGCATCGGTCTGAAGCCAAAGGACGCCTTTGACGCAATGCTGGGGTGATGAAATGACCGATATTATCATTATCGGAGCAGGTCCCGCCGGAATGACGGCGGCGATCTATGCGCGCCGCGCCGCGAAAAGCGTGCTGGTGCTTGAGGCAATGAGCTGCGGCGGACAGATCATCAATACGCCCGACATCGAGAATTATCCCGTGGCGGCGCATATCTCCGGCTTTGACTTTGCAACAAAGGTGTATGAGCAGGCAAAGGCTCTGGGAGCGGAATTCAAGTTTGAGAAGGCGGTCGAGATCCTCGACGGCGGCAGCGTAAAAACCGTTGTCACCGCCAAGAACCGCTATGAGGCAAAGGCGGTGATCATCGCCACGGGCAGCCAAAACAGAAAGCTCGGAGTCGGGGATGAGGACAAGCTCATCGGCAGGGGAGTGTCATACTGCGCGACCTGTGACGGCGCCTTTTTCAGAAATAAGGATGTAGCGGTTGTCGGCGGCGGAAACACCGCCCTCGAGGACGCGCTGTATATGGCGGACATCGCGTCGAAGGTTTATCTCATTCACCGGCGCGGCTCTTTCCGCGGCGAGGAAGCTACCGTCGAAAAGCTCAGACAGCGCGAAAACGTTGAGTTTGTATTAAACAGCGTCGTAACCGGGCTTAACGCCGACAAAAGGCTGACGGGCATTGATGTGACGGACAGTCGGGGCGGCGTCAGAACGCTTGAAGTAAGCGGATTGTTCGTAGCCGTGGGCAGGATTCCCGAAAATCGGAGCTTCGCTTCCGTAATCGATCTCGATAAGGCGGGCTATGCTGCGGCTGATGAAAACTGCCGCACAAAAACGGCGGGCGTATTTGTCGCGGGCGACAACCGCGCAAAGGAGGTTCGCCAGCTCGTGACCGCCACCGCCGACGGCGCCGTGGCTGCGACCGAAGCGATTAAATATCTGAACGAACAGTAATATACGGGTGATCGCCGCGCAGCGGCGGTCACTTTTTTGTGGACAAATTTTACCCGTTGTAGTATCATTATATCAAAGGCAGGTGTTATTATGAATCATCCGGAAAAAGCTGAGGCTCTGTTCAAAGACGGCTTCAACTGCGCGCAGGCGGTGCTCATCGCCTTTGAGGACGTAACGGGGCTGGAGCGCGGCTCGGCGGCGCGGCTCGCCTCATCCTTCGGCGGAGGACTCGGGAGAATGCGCGAGGTCTGCGGGACCGTAAGCGGCGCTGCGATGGTGCTCGGGATCGCAAAGGGCTATTCTGATCCGAAGGCGTTTGATGAGAAAAAAGCTCACTATGAGCGCGTGCAGGAGTTTGCAAAACGGTTCAAAGAACAAAACGGTTCCATAATTTGCCGCGAGCTTCTGAGCGGTTCGGGCGCTGCTGAGGGAACTGTTCCCGAGCGGCGCAGCCCGCAGTATTACAAAAAAAGGCCCTGCGCCGAGCTTTGCAGGCGGGCAGCGGAAATTTTAGATCAAATGTTAACAGAAATGTAATTTAACACTTGACGTTTTATGCGATTTCAACTATAATAAAGGTAATTAGGACTGTTATTGGCAGTTTAAAAATAAGGAGGAATTGCTTATGTATTACACAGCAGAAGTCACCAATATGTGTCCCGTAGCTAAGGGCGCATATCACGGCCCTGCTCCTATCCCTGAAGAGGGCAATTGGGTTCAGGCGAAAGAGATTAAGGATATTTCGGGTTTCACACACGGAATCGGCTGGTGCGCACCTCAGCAGGGCGCCTGCAAGCTGACTCTCAATGTGAAAGAGGGCATCATTGAGGAAGCTCTGGTTGAAACGATCGGCTGCTCGGGTATGACCCACTCCGCCGCTATGGCCTCCGAAATCCTCATCGGCAAGACTCTTCTTGAGGCGCTCAACACCGACCTGGTATGCGACGCCATCAACACCGCAATGAGAGAGCTCTTCCTGCAGATCGTATACGGCAGAACTCAGTCCGCGTTCTCCGAAGGCGGCCTGCTCGTCGGCGCTTCTCTGGAGGACCTCGGCAAGGGTCTCCGCTCACAGGTCGGCACAATGTTCGCCACCAAGGAAAAAGGTCCCCGTTATCTTGAGATGACCGAGGGCTACTGCACACGCGTTGCGCTCAACAAGGACAACGAAATCGTCGGCTATGAGTTCGTCAGCCTCGGCAAGATGATGGACTTCATCAAGGGCGGTATGGACGCAAACGAAGCGCTTGAAAAAGCCAAGGGTCACTATGGTCAGTTTGACAACGCTGCCAAGTACATTGACCCGCGTCACGAATAAGGAGGTGTGCAGCATGAGTTTGTTT
>ONIJ01000207.1 GCA_900317875.1 uncultured Eubacteriales bacterium | reverse complement strand
TGTGAGCTGCTGGATAGCGTCGAGAGTCTCAAAGCTCAGACCTGCCCAGTTTTCGGGATATTTGCCGTGGATGTTGCCGATACCTGCTGCGAGCATTGTTACGCCGAGGTCAGCAACCATCTTGCACTCCTGGGGATCAGCGCATTCGCCTGCGCCGATAACGCCGTCCTCTTCGCCGCCGATCGAGCCTACCTCTGCCTCGATGGACAGACCGAGCTCGTTACAGGTGGCAACGAGTTCCTTTGTCTTTTCAACGTTCTCATCGATGGGATAGTGAGAGCCGTCGAACATAATTGAGCTGAAGCCCGCCTCGATGCACTTTTTGGCGCCTTCATAGCTGCCGTGATCGAGATGGAGAGCAACGGGAACGGTGATGTTGAGCTCTTCGAGCATAGCGGTAACCATACCTACAACGGTCTTGTAGCCGCACATATATTTGCCCGCGCCTTCGGATACGCCGAGGATTACAGGGGAACTGAGCTCCTGCGCCGTGAGCAGAATGGATTTTGTCCACTCGAGGTTGTTAATGTTGAACTGACCAACCGCATAGTGGCCTGCCTTTGCTTTGGTAAGCATTTCTTTCGCGTTTACTAATGGCATTTTCATCTTCCTTTATCAATTTATTTCAACAGAAAAGCGTCCCCTCTGTCGAGTTATATTTATTATACTACAAAACAGTAAAAAGATAAAGGCTTTTGAGGAATTATTTATAGTTTTTTGCCGAAGGCGAGGTCCTTCCGGCAAATTTTCAGCCGGCCGTCACATTAGAAGCGGCTTTTTCGGTTGCTTTTCGCGCGATTAAGATGTATAATAGGGCTTAGCAAAAAGCAAATGTTATAATTCAGGAGAATTCTATGGATAATCAGTTTGACAATAACTACTATGGTTTCGAGCCTCAGCGTCCCGTAACCGAAAAGCAGTCTGACGCGCCCGAGGAAAATTTTTCGGGAAGCGCCGGAGAAAACGCGCCTGTTGATCAGCCGCTCACGGCCCCCCCGGTTTCGGAGCCGGAAGGCGATTACGGCACGTTCAATCCCATAAGACACACAGCGGTTTATTCCGACAACCGCTTCAGCTCAAGCGGACAATATCAGCAGACCGGCGGCTATCAGCCTGTGCCTCCGGTGATAATACCGACAGTATCTGTTCAGAACGTTGAACCCGATTCGGAAAAAATCGGGGCTTCAAAGGCAAACACCGCGCTCGTTGTCGTCATCATCGTAATGGGCGTTATGCTCGCCGCAAGTATGCTCGGCATTTTCAGCTACACGCTTCGCGACGCAGCCAAGAATAAAACCGCCGCAAACGGCAAGGATAACAGCAACTCGGCTCAGACCGAGATCATTTCGCCGACAACGCCTAACAGCGGCGGGTTCCCGGATATCCGCAGCGTACCGCAGACAACCGAGCCTCAGAAGGTTCACGATGAAACGGATTTTTCGGATAAAACCGATCCGTCTTACGAGGGGATTACCATTGCCGAAAAGCCTGCCGACGCCAAGACAAACAGCAGCTACAACTCCGTATCTGCCAACAGCGCCGCGTCCGTTTCCGTGGTTTCGGTGCTCTGTTATTCCGATGAGGTCGGCGATAATAATCACGCCGACGGAGAGGGCAGCGGCATTATTATTTCTCAGGACGGCTTCGTTATCACAAACGCGCACGTGGTCGGCAACAGCAAAACCGCCTATGCCATTAAGGTAGTAACCTACGACGGCAAGGAATACACCGCCGGCGTTGTGGGCTTTGACACGCGAACCGACATCGCGGTGCTCAAGCTCGTTGACGCAAAGGATCTAAAGGCGGCGACCTTCGGAAATTCCGACGCGCTTACGCTTGGCGAGGATTTGATCATCATCGGCAATCCCGGCGGAATTGAGTATCAGAATTCGATGACAAAGGGAATCGTTTCCGCACTCAACCGCGAGGCTTCGACAAAGAATATTGTGAAATACATTCAGACCGACGCGGCGATCAACCCGGGCAATTCCGGAGGACCCGCGGTGAATATCTACGGTCAGGTTGTGGGCATTGCCTCGGCAAAGATCGCGGCGGATAAATTTGAAGGAATGGGTTTCTGCATCCCTTCCGTACAGTCCAAGCGCATTGTCGACAGTCTGATCAGGAACGGATATGTCGAGGGCAGAGTGAGAATCGGCATTTCGGGTACCGCGGTAAGCTCAACCGAGGCCGAGTACTACGGAGTTCCGCAGGGAATTCTGGTGCAGACTATCAGCGAGGACGGTCCCTGCGACGGAACCGACCTGAAGCTTAACGATATTATCACCGAGCTTGACGGAACCCGGATCAAATCCTTCTCCGAGATATACGAGGTGCTCGAGGGACACAAGCCGGGGGATGAGGTTAAGCTCAAATTCTACCGCTACAGCGACGGCAAGGAATATGAGACTGACATCACACTTCAAGAGGATAAATAGTATAATTTCGCAGGCGCACGGCTTTGACCGTGCGCCTTTTGAAGAAAGCCGTTTTTTGTCCTTAAGGTTAAGGAATTGTTAAAAATCGAATATTTCTCGAACGGAAAAATAGCGGATTTTTATTTCTTTAAAGGAAGAAATAACAAAACGTTACAACAATTGTTGATTATAAAAACAAATGTAACAGTTCTTTAACAAAATGAGTACAAGTTTGCCAAAAATCGGTTACAATTTTAATAATGCGTTGACTTTACTACAAGTTTGTAGTATCATTTTCTATAGGAGAATTGTAGCGTTACGTATATGTAACCACAATCTATAGTGTGTTTTAACAAAAATGTAATATATTTAGTGGTTTTCACAAAAATATTACTTACCCATAACCCGAAACAGCGATTTTCATTAAGATGAATTGGAGTGTACACCAATTGGAAAAGTTTGTAGTTACGGGCGGCAAGCCCCTGTTCGGCGAGGTTACAATCAGCGGTGCGAAGAACGCGGCTGTAGCCATTATCCCTGCGGTTATTCTTTGCGATGAACCTTGCCAAATCGAAAACATCCCCAACATCAGCGATGTTACGCTTATCAGCAAGATTTTGCAGCAGATGGGCGCAAAGGTCAGAAGGATCAATAAATCGACTCTTTACATCGACCCCACAAAAATATCGACCTGCAGCGCAATTACCGATTTGGTTCGCGGAATGCGCGCTTCGTATTATCTTCTCGGCGCTCTGCTCGGAAGATACGGCAAGGCAAAGGTCGCTCTTCCCGGCGGCTGCAACTTCGGCGTCCGTCCCATCGACCAGCACCTCAAGGGCTTTGAGGCTCTCGGCGCGGAGACAAGACTTGTCGACGGCGCTATTATCGAGGCCGACTGCGAGGAGGGCTTGGTAGGAAGCCACGTTTATCTCGACGTTGTTTCCGTCGGCGCGACAATGAATATTATGCTCGCGGCCTGCAGAGCCAAGGGCCTTACGATCATCGAAAACGCCGCCAAGGAGCCCCATATCGTTGACCTCGCAAACTTCCTTAACTCGATGGGCGCTGATATCCGCGGCGCGGGTACTGATGTGATCAAGGTTCGCGGCGTCAGCTATATGCATGGCATCACCTATTCGATCATCCCCGATCAGATCGAGGCGGGCACATATATGTGCGCGGCGGCTGCAACACGCGGCTGCGTAACAATTACAAACATCACACCAAAGCATCTTGAATCCATTTCCGCAAAGTTCCGCGAAATGGGCTGCAAAATCACCGAATACGACGAGGCGCTCACAATTGACGCGACCGTAAAGCCGCTCAAGCGCTGCAATATTAAGACTATGCCTCATCCCGGCTTCCCCACAGACTGTCAGCCGCAGTTTACCGCGCTGCTTATGGGCATTCCCGGAACGAGCATCGTAAACGAAAATGTCTGGGACAACCGCTATCAGTACATCAGCGAGCTCGTCAGAATGGGCGCGCACATCTCGGTTGAGGGCAGACTTGCGATCATCGAGGGCGGCTCTCCGCTTACAGCGGCTCCCGTTAAGGCTACCGACCTCAGAGCGGGCGCGGCGATGATCATCGCGGCTCTCCAGGTCAGCGGCACCACCGAAATCTCCAGCATCCAGTACATCGAGCGCGGCTACGAGGACGTTGTCGACAAGTTCAAGTCCCTCGGCGCAGACATCAAAAAGGTGTACTACTCGGGCGATAACGAGGAAGAGCTTGGAGCATAATTCAATTTGAAATTAATAACGCTCAATGCGAAGTTTAAAGGACAGCCCGTCGGCTGTCCTTTTTGCATTGCTCAACTGAAAAACCGCCCGATAAGTATTTCGGACGGCTTTTGTATTATTCATATAGAATACCGTTTGACTACGGCTTTGGCTCATTCCCTATAGTTCCCGAGGAAGCTGAATTCGGGCATTTCCTCGCTTAGCTGGCTGAGAAGGTCGATAACGTTCGCAGTTCGCACGCTGCCCGTGAAATCAAGATAAAAGAGGTATTCAAAGTCCTTTCCCTTTGCGGGACGGGACTCTATTTTTGTCAGGTTCAGGCCCAGCGAATTGAAGCGGCAGAGCAGGTTGTACAGCGAGCCCTTAACGTGCGGAAGCGAGAAGCAAAGGCTGATCTTATTCGCGTCGGGCGCGATGTAGAGCTCCTTTGAAATCACGATGAAGCGGGTGGTGTTGTAGGGATTGTCCTGAAGGTTCCTGTCGAGGATCTGCAGGCCGTATTCCTTCGCCGCCTCGGGAGGACAGATAGCCGCCACGTTGAGCCGCTTTTCCTTTGCAACATCCCGCGCCGCGACAGCGGTGTTCGCCTTGGGCACGGGAATAAAGTTTTTGCGGGCGATGTAGTTTTCGCACTGTGAAAGCGCCTGCGGATGCGACCAGACGATCTCAATGTCGTCTAAGGTTGACTGCCTGAGTCCGCCAAGACAGTGCTCGATCGGCATATCGAGCGCGCCGACGATGTAAAAGCGGTGCTTGAGGATAAGGTCGTAAACCGCCGAAACCGAGCCCGCCGTGGAGTTCTCGACGGGAAGAATGCCGAAGGTGACCTTTTCGCTGTCGACCGCCTCAAAAACATCCTCGAAGGTTCTGGTGTTTTTAAGCTCGGCGTTCGGAAAAAGCTGACGCGCCGCCTCATAGCTGTTGGCGCCCTTTATACCCTGAAAGGCGACCTTAACGCCGTCGGACGAGGGCATTTCTCTCGCGTGTGTGATCGTCTCGCGCAGCGCCTTGCCGCTGCCGATGATGTTGTGCTGCAGGGCTCGCGAAAGCTCCATAATGTTAGCGAACAAAAGCCGCGCGGCCGCGCCGTATTCTCCGCCCTTTTCCTGAACGTTGTCGAGGATCTCGATCTCGCGCTGCTGGTTGAGGACGGGGATATTTCTTTCCTTTTTATAGAAGCCTACCTCCTTGGCGCAGTCCATTCTGCGCTTGAAAAGGTCGATAAGCTGATTGTCAATGCTGTCTATATCCTTGCGGATCTCGCTTAAATCTCTCATTCTTTCACCCCGATCAATTCGCTCAGCGCGATCGCTGTTACCGCCTCGATCACGGACACGGCGCGCGGTACAATGCAGGGATCGTGTCTGCCGTGGATTTCGAGTACGGCGTTCTCGCCTGTCTGCAGGTCAACGGTTTTCTGCGGCTGAGAAATCGAGGGAGTCGGCTTTATCGCCGCGCGGAAAATCAGCGGCATACCGTTGGTGATCCCTCCGAGAATTCCTCCGCAGTTGTTGGTTTCGGTCACAACTTTGCCGTTTTCCATACGGAACGGGTCGTTTGACTGCGAGCCGCGCATTCGAGCGAGTGAAAAGCCGGCGCCGAATTCAATTCCCTTTACGGCGGGAACGCCGAATACCGCCTTCGCGATCACGCCCTCAACGCCGTCGAACATCGGGTCGCCGATTCCGGCGGGCAGTCCCGTCACGGCGCATTCGATCACGCCGCCGACGCTGTCCTGCTGAAGCCTTGCGGCCTCGACCTCGGCGCGGAGCTTTTCCTCAACTGCCTCGTCGATCAGGGCAAAGGAGGATTCGCTCAGGCGCGTCATAAGCCCGTTGTCTATGCTCACGGGATCAAAACCTCGGTCGCTCACACTGCCTATCCGGCTGATGTGGGCGGCAATTTTTATACCCTTTTCAGCGAGAAGCTGACGGCAAACCGCGCCCGCAAAAACGATCGGCGCGGTGATCCTTCCGGAGAAATGTCCGCCGCCGCGGACGTCGTTCGCAGCGTGATATTTCACAAAGGCGGTGTAGTCGCTGTGTCCAGGACGAGGCTTTGTCATCAGGTTGCCGTAGTCCTGAGAGCGGGTGTTTGTGTTTTCGATAACGGCGCAGAGCGGCGCGCCCGTCAGGGTGCTGCCGAGCATACCCGAGAGGATTTTCGGAGCGTCGCTTTCCTTCCTGGGCGTGGCGGTTTTGTCGCGTCCGGGAGCGCGGCGCTTCATCTGGACGAGCACCGCTTCCATATCTATTGTCTTTCCTGCCGGCAGGCCGTCGATGACAACGCCGATGCCGTTGCCGTGGCTCTCGCCGAACACGGAAATTTTCAAGTTGTTTCCTAGGGTTGAGGACATAGGTTCTCCTCCTGATTAGTTTTCCGCCTCCGGCAGGATCGCTCTGCCGTTGATTTTGGCGTAGTCCGAGTAAAAATCGGGATAGCTCTTGTTGACGCTCCAGGCGTCGGAGCAGGTGATCTCGCCCTGACAGCCGGCCGCGCAGGTCGCCGCCGACATAACTATGCGGTGGTCGTTGCAGCCTTCGACAGCAGCGCCGATGAGCGTTTCCGCACCGGTGATCTCCAGCCCGTCGGGCATTTCTCTGACCTTTCCGCCGAGGGCGTTGATAAGCTCTGCGGTCGTTTTGAGGCGGTCGCTTTCCTTTACGCGGAGCCTTTCGGCGTGCGTGATTTTTGTCGTGCCCTCGGCAAAGCTCGCGCAGACCGCAAGCACGGGAACGAGGTCGGGTATCTGCGACGCGTCTATTTCTATCGCGCTCATCGGCGCGTGCTTAACGGTGATTTTTCCGCCGTCCTGACTGACTTCCGCGCCGAATTCGCGCAGCAGAGCCGCGATTTTACGGTCGCCCTGCGAGGAATCGATGTTGGCGTTGTTGACGGTAACTTCTCCGCCGATCGCGCCTGCGACGAGAAAAAACGCCGCCTGCGACCAGTCGCCGTCGGTGATGTAGTCGGTGGGGATGTAGTGCTGCTTTCCTCTTACGTGCCAGCCCTTGTCGGTCATATCGACCTCGATGCCGAACTTCGACATCGTGCGGATAGTCATATTGATGTAGCCCGCGCTCTGGATCGGCGAGGTGAGGATGATGTCGCTGTCGCCGTCGAGCAGAGGCAGAGCAAACAGCAGTCCCGTGATGAACTGCGAGCTGACGTTGCCGGCCACGCGGAAAACTCCGCTTTTCAGCTTGCCGCCGATCGTAAGCGGAAGTCCGCTGTCGGCGGAGCAGGTCACTCCCTTTTCGGGAAGCAGCTCGGTGTAAATCCCGATCGGCCGCTCGGGAAGCCTGCCGGATCCGACAAAGGTCGCCTCGGCGCCTCCTGCGGCGGCAACGGGAATGAGGAACCGCAGAGTGCTGCCGCTTTCGCCGCAGTCGAGCACAGCGGTTTTGTTTTTAAACATTTCGGTGCCGTCGACGGTCAGAATGCTGCCGTTGATTTCGGTTTTTGCGCCCAGAGCCTCAACGCACTGAATTGTCGCCTTGATGTCGTTCGACAGCGCAATTGGGGAAACGGTGCATTTGCCCCTTGAAAGCGCCGCGCAGATAATGGCGCGGTGCGCGTCGCTCTTTGAAGGCGGCGCGAATACTTCGCCGCTCGGCTTGAACGGCCTGATGATTACGTTGTCCATAGCTTTCCTTTATGTTGTTATGAAGTCCTCCAGATCCTCGAGAGGAAGCGAAAGAATGAAGCTCTCGCCGATCGTTCTGAGAAGTACGAGGTTGATCTTGCTGCCGGAGGTTTTTTTGTCGCCCTGCGCCTCCTGAGCCATCTGAGCAAAGCCTGCGGCGTCTGAGGTCGGAAGGTGATATTTTTCGCAGATTTTTACTATTCTGTCGGCGGTTCCCGCCTTGGTAACTCCGTGGAGCTCGCCGGCGCGTGCGATCAGGATCATTCCGATCGCCACCGCCATACCGTGGGTTATCCCCGTGAAATTGTATATTTTTTCAATTGAGTGGCCGAGAGTGTGGCCGAAGTTGAGCAGCATACGCTCGCCCGCTTCTCTTTCGTCGCGGCTTACAACGTCGCGCTTGATCGACACGCAGGTTTCAATAACTTCCTCGATTTTGGGCTGCACGTCCTCGCTTTCAAGCAGGTCGAAGAACGCGGCGTCCTTGATACAGCCGTATTTGATCACCTCCGCCATACCGTCGGAAACAAAGTTGTCGGGCAGGGTGTTGAGCGTGTCGGGATCGATGAGCACGGCGATCGGTTGGTGAAAGGCGCCGACAAGGTTTTTGCCCTGAGGCAAATCGACGCCCGTTTTGCCGCCGACGGAGGAATCGACCTGCGCGAGCAGTGAGGTGGGAATCTGAATAAAATCAATTCCGCGCAGATATGTCGCGGCGGCAAAGCCCGCCATATCTCCGCATACTCCGCCGCCGAGTGCGACGATTATATCCTTGCGCGTCATATGGAAGTCCGCGAGCAGCTTGTAAATATCGGAAATAGTGCCCAGGTGCTTGCTCTGTTCGCCCGCGGGATAGATAAACGACTGAACGCGGAGGTCCTGCTGCTCAAGCGAGTTGAGAACTCTCCATTTGTAGTGCGGAGCTACGTTTGTGTCGGTGACGACAACTACCTTTTCCGCCTTTGAAAGCTTTTTGACATACTCGCCGCAAAGGTCGATTATGCCTCTTTCGATGAATATATCATAGGGTCTGCCGGTGTTTACGTGTACGGTTTTCATAATGATCTCCTGAATTTATCATTCACCGAGCTGCTGCTTTACCTGATGACCCTTTTCCAGCAGCTCCGTAAGGGTTTCTTTGTCCTCATTTTT
>ONIJ01000208.1 GCA_900317875.1 uncultured Eubacteriales bacterium | reverse complement strand
GCGCACAGGAGCTTCGGCACTCGGGAGAGCGGAACCGTACGCGCCGTGATGTCGGTGTTCACAAACAGGGCGCAGGTCGAGTATTTCGTCGGCGCGGTGAATAAATTTTTTTAATCTTCCCAAAAAGGTTGCAATCTGTTATCATTTTGTGTTATTATATATATAATGCTACGTTGAAGGGAGGATGTTAATGGATATTTTTAATAATCTTTGGTCAATAATCAAAACGATTCAGTTCAGAGATGTTGTCGACATTCTGGCGATTGCGCTCATTGTGTTCGGCGTTTTCAAACTTATCCGCGACACAAGAGCCGTTCAGCTCCTTAAGGGACTGCTTCTGCTTTTAGTTCTCTACATTCTCTCAACAGTGTTCAACCTGATGATGCTCGCGACTCTGCTCAGAGCCTTCTTCGAGGCGTCGGTCGTCATTATCACGGTGATTTTTCAACCCGAGATCCGCAAGGCGCTGGAGCAGGTGGGAAAAAACAAAAACTGGAAAAAATATTTCAAGGCGTTTTCAAAGTACAACAAGAGCGACGAATGGGAAAAGGCGGTCAGGAAATCAATAGTCGATTCATCCGACACCGCGATGATCTTCTCGCGTTCGCGCACCGGCGCGCTGCTCGTGTTTGAAAGAGAAGTCAAGCTGTCCGACATCGCCGCGACAGGCACGATCGTCGACGCCGAAACCTCGGTGGCGCTGTTCGGAAACATCTTTTTCAACAAGGCTCCGCTCCACGACGGCGCAAGCATTATCCGCGACGGAAAGCTGTACGCGGCGGGATGTATTCTTCCGCTCACAAACAACAAAAACGTCGATCCGAACCTCGGTACCCGTCACAGAGCCGCGCTCGGAATCAGCGAGCAGAGCGACGCGGTCGTGCTGATCGTCAGCGAGGAAACGGGAGTTATCTCGCTTGCCGTCGGCGGCGTGCTCACCCGCGACTTTACGCGGGAAACCCTGAAAAGCAAGCTCAACGAGCTTCTGCTTGACGAGGTGGAGGAGGAAGAAAACAAATACCGTATGTTCCGGAAGGGGAGGAAGAAAGAATGAAGAAAAAATCCCTTTCCAAACGCTGGACCGAAAAAAATTATATTCTTTTTCTCCTCGCGGTTTTGGTTTCGCTGATAATCTGGGTGTATATGAGCTTTTCATCGCCCAACACAAACACCACCTTCACCCTCAGCAATATCCCCATTAATATCGAATTGTCCCAGGACGCCCGCGACAAGGACCTCAAGGTGTTTCCTTATTCCGAGCTCAAGGCGGACGTAACGCTTTCGGGAACAAGAACGGTTCTCGGTCTGGTTGACGGCGACGACATCGAGGTCACCGCTGCCACAGGCTCGATCAACTCCGTAGGCGAGTACACTCTGCCCATTACCGCAAACAAGCGCTCAACGCTCGGCAACTTCACCGTGGCGGGCTGCAGCAAGTCGTCAATTCAGGTATGGGTGGACTATAACCGCGAAAAAACCTTCACGATCGAAAAGGAAGGAATTATTTTCGACGTTGCCGACGGCTACTACGGAAGCGTTACGCTTCCCAACGAATCCATCAAGATCTCGGGGCCGCAGACAATGGTGCTGAAAATCAGTCAGGTAAAGGCGGTCGCCAAGGTTCAGGATAAGCTGAAGGAATCACGCGAGGTCAACGCCGACATCGTGCTCTACGACGAAAGCGGCAAGGAGATCTCTCCCGAATTGCTCGATCTCGATACGACCGTTACCGCAAAAATAGACGTGCTCAAGGAAAAAGAGGTCAAGGTTGAGCCGACCTTCAAGAATAAGCCCGAGGGACTGGAGTTTTCCGAAAGCAATCTGACGGTAGTTCCGTCGATAATGCTGATCGCAGGTCCCGACGACGTGCTTAAAGAGCTCGACTCGGTTAAGCTCGAACCCAAGGATTTCGCAACTCTCAAGAATGAGAAGTACACCTTCGAGCAGCTCGCGATCGTCATTCCCGAAAACTGCACCAGCATAAGCGGCGACACCGAGGCGGAGGTCGTTCTGGATCTCAGCGCGATGACCTCAAAGACGATAACCGTCGACAAAATCACGGTTGAGGGACTTCCGAGCGAATATTCGTCCACCGTCACCACCAAGAGCCTGCCCGTTGTGGTTTACGGCACAAAGGCGGAGATCGACAAGCTCACCGCCTCACAGATCACGGCGGTTGTTGAGATCCCCAAATCGTCGGTATCCACAGGCTCGACTCAAAAGCCCGTTACCTTCCGGTTCTCAGACGCTAAAACCTGCTGGGCATACGGAACCTATCAGGCGAACGTAACAATAACCAAAAAATAGCTTTGCAAGGCTCCCGCCATCGGGAGCCTTTTTTCTGCCTTTTCGGACAATTGAGCGGTAAAACAACAAAATGATTAATAATATCTATTGTTTTTTTGTTTAATTGATGATATAATAATCTGGATAATGATTTATTACGGGAGGAAAAATGAAAGAGTTAATTTCGCTCATTGCCAATTTGAAATTCAAGCGGCTGTTCATCACCAAAACCGACAATATGTTCATCCAGTTTTTCCGCTACTGCTTTGTCGGAGGAATAGCTACCGTTGTCGAGGGCGCCGCGCTGTGGCTGATCCAGCACTTTGTATTTCAGGAGGCAGAGGGTTTCTATGTCTATTTCGCGCAGGGGATCGCGTTTGTGCTCGGTCTGATCGCGAATTTCGTTCTCTCCAAAATGTTTGTGTTCCGCGAGAGCAGCGACAAAACGAACACGATGGGCGAGTTTGTCGCATACGGAGTCATCGGCGTTGTGGGACTCGGCTTCAAGGAGCTTATGCTCTGGGCTTTCAACAAAAGACTCGGCTGGCACTATATGCTCGTCTGGTTGTTCGCCACAGCTATTGTTCTTATTTGGAATTATGCGGCGAGAAAGCTGTTTCTCTACAGAAAAAAATAATTTGAAAAGGTGTCAAATATAATGCAGAAAGTGTTAATCATCGGCGCGGGCCCCGCAGGTCTGACCGCGGCTTATGAGCTGATGGATAAAAGCAAGGATTATGAAGTAATCGTATTTGAGGAAAGCGGCCGCTTCGGCGGAATCTCGCGCACTGTAAATTATAAGGGCAACCGTATGGATATGGGCGGCCACCGCTTTTTCTCAAAGGTTCCCGAGGTAAACGAGTGGTGGGAGAAAATGCTTCCCACGCAGGGCGCCATGCCGTATGACGACGTAACGCTGGGCAGGGAGTCCACCGTGGTCGAGGGAGGTCCCGATCCCGAAAAGACAGACAGGGTAATGCTGAGAAGAAACCGCCTGTCGAGAATTTTCTTCAATTCAAAGTTTTTCGATTATCCGATCTCGCTCAAATTCGCCACAATCAAGAATATGGGCTTCGGAACCACTATCGTCGTCGGCTTCAGCTATCTCAAGAGCGCAATCTTCAAGCGCAAGGAAAAGTCGCTGGAGGACTTCTACATCAACCGCTTCGGCAAGAAGCTGTACTCGATGTTCTTTGAGAACTACACCGAAAACCTCTGGGGCAGACACCCCAGCGAAATATCTCCCGAATGGGGCGCGCAGCGCGTAAAGGGACTTTCGATCAAGGCGGTGCTCGGCGACATCTTCGGCAAGATGTTCAAGAAAAAGAACCGCAAGGTCGAAACCTCGCTGATCGAAGAATTCGCCTATCCCAAGCTCGGTCCCGGTCAGCTCTGGGACATCACCGCCGCGGATTTTGAGAAAATGGGCGGCACGATAATTATGAACGCCAAGGTTGTCAACCTAATCAAGGACGGCAACAGGCTCACGGGGATTGTCTATGAAAAGGACGGCAGGCGCGTGACGGTCGAGGGCGACTACGTGATCTCCTCAATGCCCGTCAAGGATCTTGTCGGCGGAATGAACGACGTTCCCGAAAGGTACGCCGAGATCGCCTCCGGACTGCCTTACCGCGACTATATGACCGTCGGCGTGCTGGCAAAGCGCCTGAACCTCAAGAACGAAACCAAAACCAAGACGATGGGCAACATAGTTCCCGACAACTGGGTTTACGTTCACGACAAGAGCGTCAGAATGGGACGCTTCCAGATCTACAACAACTGGTCGCCCTATATGGTCAGCGACATCGAGAACACCGTCTGGATGGGACTCGAGTACTTCTGCGACGAGGGCGATGAGATGTGGTCGATGGAGGACGGGGACTTCGGCAGAATGGGCGTTTCCGAGATGGTGAAGATGGGCTTGATAGAGAAGGAGAGCGACGTGCTCGACTTCCACGTTGAGCGCGTGAAGAAGGCATATCCCGCCTACTTCGACACCTATGAGCATATGGACGAGCTCAGGGAGTACCTCGACTCGATCGAAAACCTGTTCTGCGTGGGCAGAAACGGTCAGCACCGCTACAACAACATCGATCACAGTATGTGCACATCCTTTGAAACGGTCAGAAATATTCTTTCCGGCGAGAAAAGCAAGGACAATATTTGGAACGTAAACACCGAAAAGGAATATCACGAGGAGAGCAAATGAAGAAAAATATAAAAGAAAATCCGCGGCAGTTCGACCTGGTTTTCGACATAGTTATGCGTCATCCCTACATTTTTATTTCGCTTGCCTGCCTTATTATGCTTCCGCTCGGATTTGCCCAGGTAAGGCAGATCACCTCCGAGGGGATCGTGATCGAGGCTCTGATGTGGATAGTTGTCCTCGGCACCGTCATCTTCATCGGAAAGCCGAGCGGCTCAATGAAGGTCAATGTCTGGCTGTTCGCCTCGTCGGTGGCGGCGATAATACTGTATTCGATGATGGTGAGCGAAAACGAGGATCATTCGGTCGTGATGTTCATTCCGGCGCTGTTCATTCTGGTTCAGCTTGCGATAGTAATGTGGAACGAAAAACTGCTTAACACCGACAGGGTGATAATGCTGATGATGATCCTCGCCGTTGTGGCGCGCTACTGCTTCGTGCTGAAATTCGACAGCACAACGCCTTATCTCCAGCACGACATCGGAAACTTCAAGGGCACCGCAGGCCACGAGGCGTACATTATGTACTGGTACAAAAACGGCCTTGTTTTGCCCGAGTTCGACGTTACCGCGCTCGGCCGCTGGCAGTTCTATCATCCTCCGCTCCACCATATTTTAATGGCGGCGGGAATGAAAATCTTTACCACCCTCGGGCTTCCGCTCGAGTGGGCTCAGCAGGCGATCCAGATTTTGCCGATGATTTACTCGGCGCTCTCAATGGTGGCGTGCTACCGCATTTTCAAGCTCGTGAAGCTCGAGGGAGCGGGACTTGTTGTCGCGATGATCTTTCCCTGCTTCTATCCGACCTTCATCATCTGGAGCGGCGCCTACAACAACGATATGCTCACGGCGACCTTTATGCTGTTCGCTATTCTGTGGACGCTCAAGTGGTACAGAAATCCCAAAATTTTCAACATCATTCCGATCGCGCTCTGCCTCGGTCTGGGTATGATGACAAAGCTGTCCGCCTGGATGGTGGCTCCCGCGATTGCGGTGGTATTTATCTGGGTGTTCATCCGTTCTTTCATCAAAGACAAAAAGAAACTGCTTCCGCTTCTGGGACAGTTCGCTTCGTTTTTGGTCGTGTCGGTTCCGCCGGCTTTCTGGTGGGGAATACGCAACTACGTCAAATTCGGCACTCCGCTCACCTTTGTTCCCGAGCAGAACTTCCAATGGATGTCGGTCGAAAAGATCCCCGCCTCGCAAAGGCTGTTTGATTTCAGCCTTTCCCAGCTCGACTATCCGTTTTTGGCGTTCAAGGCTTTCCGCGCGCCCTACAACGAGTACAACCCGTTTATGGGACTTGTCAAAACCTCCGTTTTCGACGAGTACCGTCTGCCGTGGTATTTCAGCGAGATGGCTGTCGCGCTGGTGTATATCTTCGCGATCACGGCGGTCGTCAGCTTCGGATTCCTCGTCTATATTATGTTTAAAAAGGGCATATGCGGCGACCTGACGACCAAGATTTTCTTTATGGTGACCTTACTCACGATTATTGTGTCGTACTATTACTTCTGCTTTGAATATCCGTATGTCTGCACGGAGAATATCCGCTACTGCATACCGATAATCCCGATCCTCGCAATGGGCTTGGGCTTCGGAGTTAACACGCTGAAATCAGCGATGAAAAATCAGAATAAAAAGGCATAAAAAGCGCCCGGCTCCATTCTCGCTTCCGAGTTTGAGCCGGGCTTTTTTCGGTTTTTCAGATTTTCGTTTTTTCGGTTTTTCGGTTGAATAAATTAAAAGCCTTTTTCTATATAGTAGGGGCGCACCTGCGTATTCATTATGGGAACCGGAAAACCCGAAGCAGTGAAAAATTCCGAATTATATTCTCATTCTGCTCTGGCTTCCGCGCCTTATTTTCGCCTTTTCCATATCGTCCATATTGTGGCCGCGAACGCTCTGAACAAGCCCTATGCACACAAGGGTGCTCATCGCTGAGGTTCCTCCCGAGCTGAACAGCGGAAGCGTGATACCGATGACGGGGAAGAAGCCGAGCACCATTCCGATGTTGATGATCGTCTGAGTCGCGAGCGAGGCGAAAACGCCCGTGCAAAGGTACTTGCCCTCAAATTCCGTAGCCGCCGAGGCGTTCATCAAAACCTTGATGATGATCCCGAACAGCAGCACGATGAGCAGCATACAGCCGATAAAGCCGAGCTCCTCGCCGGCGACCGTCATAATGAAGTCGTTTTCCTGCTCGGGAACGATCCCGAATTCCACGCGCGAGCCGTTGTAGAGTCCGCTGCCGCTCATTTCGCCGCTCGCCAAAGACACCTTGCCCTGATACTGCTGCCAGCCGTAGTTCGTCAGCGCGTTGCCGTCCAGATCCCAGAGCGCGAGGAACCTGTTGCGGTGCTCGTCGTTCATAAAGACGTTCCAGATCAGCGGTATCCCGACCGTTAGCAAGCCTCCCAGAATTGCAAAATACCTGAGCTGGACGCCCGCGATAAAGCTCATAATCAGGAAAATCAGCGCGAACACAAGCACGGTGCCGTCGTCGCCCTGAAGGTGGATGACGATCATCGGAATGACCGCGTGCGCCGCAAGCGTCAGCACACCGGGAAGGCTCTGGATCATATTCTTTTCGGTGAGGAAGGAAAGGTGCTTTGAAAAGGTGATGATGAAGCAGATCCTGATAAATTCCGAGGGCTGGAAGGTGTAGCCTCCGGGAAGCTCGATCCACGCGGTGTCGTCGGTGCCCTTTACCCTGATTCCGAAGGCAAACACAAGCCCCGCGAGGATCAGCCCGACGATCATCGCAATATACCATTTTTTAATTATAAACCGATAATCCGCAACGGAAATGATCACGGCGGCGATGAGTCCGATCACGACCGCGGCGAGCTGAGGCCGCAGATAATTGTACTCTCCCGAGCGCTGCATACTTGAAATCAGCAGCAGGCTGTACACGATCGCCGAGATCGTCAGCAGCCACAAAACCACGTCGACCTTGCGGAAAAAGTCCGATAGGGACCGCGAATAGTTTTCCAAGAAAAAACTCCTCAAAAATAAAATTACAGCTTTATTATAGTAAATTCAGCGGATAATATCAAGCTATTTTTTGAAATTAGAATAATAGTATTGACAGAGTTTGATATAATAGTGGGTAAATAAAATAGGAGAGGTGCAAATTTATGTTATCTGATATTGAAATTGCTCAGCAGGCAACGCTGCTCCCGATAAAGGACATTGCGGCTCAGATCGGCATTGCTGAGGACGAACTTGAATTTTACGGAAAATATAAGGCAAAGCTGTCCGATGAGCTGAGCGCGCGCGTTCGGAACAATCCCGACGGCAAGCTCATTCTTGTCACCGCCATCAACCCCACTCCCGCAGGAGAGGGAAAAACCACTACCACGGCAGGTCTGGGACAGGCAATGGCTAAAATCGGCAAAAAGGCCGTGATCGCGCTGCGCGAGCCCTCGCTCGGACCTGTATTCGGAATCAAGGGCGGCGCCGCCGGCGGCGGATACGCTCAGGTGCTCCCGATGGAGGACATCAACCTTCACTTCACGGGCGATATGCACGCCATCACCTCTGCAAACAACCTTTGCTGCGCAATGCTCGACAACCACATCCAGCAGGGCAACGCCCTCGGTATCGACCCGCGCAGGATCCTCT
This sequence comes from uncultured Eubacteriales bacterium, assembly GCA_900317875.1. GTDB lineage: Bacteria > Bacillota > Clostridia > Oscillospirales > Acutalibacteraceae > Ruminococcoides. The sequence continues at coordinate 5,890 of ONIJ01000208.1, read as the reverse complement.
TTAAACGTTGCCTCGATATGAACGACCGCGCCCTGCGCAATATCGTCATCGGCCTTGGCGGAAAGGTCAACGGCGTTCCGCGCGAGGATCATTTCATCATCACCGTAGCTTCCGAGGTAATGGCTATTCTCTGCCTTGCCGCCGACATCGACGACCTCAAGCGCAGGCTCGGCAACATCCTCGTCGCCTACAACTATTCGGGCGAGCCCGTTTACGCCAAGGATTTGAAGGCTGACGGCGCAATGACCGCCCTGCTCAAGGACGCCATCAAGCCCAACCTCGTTCAGACTCTCGAGGGAACTCCCGCCGTTATGCACGGAGGCCCCTTCGCAAATATCGCCCACGGCTGCAACAGCGTGCGCGCCACAAAGCTCGCGCTCAAGCTCGCCGATTACTGCATCACCGAGGCGGGCTTCGGCTCTGATCTCGGAGCCGAAAAGTTCCTCGACATCAAGTGCCGCTATGCGGGCCTGAAGCCCTCCGCCATCGTGCTCGTGGCGACCTGCCGCGCGCTCAAATACAACGGCGGCGTGCCCAAGGCCGAGGTGTCAAAGGAGAACCTCGAGGCGCTTAAAAAGGGCATTGTGAACCTCGGCGTTCACATCGAAAATATGCGCAAATACGGCGTGCCCGTGGTCGTCGCTATCAATCAGTTCGGAACCGACACCGACGCCGAGCTTAAATTCATCGAGAACTACTGCATTGAAAACGGAGCCGACTTCGCTCTGTCGAACGTGTTCGGCAAGGGCGGCGACGGCGGTATTGAGCTCGCCGAAAAGGTGGTCGAAGCCTGCGAAAAGCCCTCCGATTTCAGCCCGATTTACGCCGACGATCTCACCGTCAAGGAGAAGATCGAAGCAATAGCAACAAAGATCTACGGCGCCGCCAAGGTGAATTACACCACCGCGGCTGAGAAGGCGATCGCCGAGGTGCAGAAGCTCGGCGCCGACAAGCTCCCCGTATGCATAGCAAAAACCCAGTATTCACTGTCCGACAATCCCGCCCTGCTCGGCGCTCCCAAGGACTTTGAAATCACCGTTCGCAACGTTTCTCTCTCAAACGGCGCGGGCTTCACTGTAGTATATACAGGCGACATTATGACTATGCCCGGACTTCCCAAGGAGCCCGCGGCTCACAAAATCGACGTCAACAACGAAGGCAAAATCACAGGACTGTTTTAATATGATAAGATTGATTTCAAACAGCGCCGAGGAAACCGAAAAAATCGGCGAACGGCTCGCGCGGGAGCTTAAAGGCACCGAGGTGATCGCCCTGTTCGGCGGCTTGGGTATGGGAAAAACCGCCTTTACCCGAGGACTTTCAAGAGGGCTCGGGATCCAAGACGGAGTTTCAAGCCCGACCTTTGCGCTTGTAAACGAGTACAAGGGCAGGTTCACCGTATATCACTTCGATATGTACCGCGTTAAAAGCTGGGACGACCTTTATTCCACGGGCTTTTTCGACTACCTCGACAGCGGCGTGCTCGTCATCGAGTGGAGCGAAAATATCGAAGGCGCTCTGCCCGAGGGCTGTATCCGCATTTCAATCACAGGCGGAGAGCACGAGAACCAAAGAATATTTGAGATAGAGGGTGTTGAAAAGCTATGACGATCATCGCGCTTGACACCTCGGCAAAGGCGGCTTCGGTCTGCCTTGCGCGCGAGGACAAAATTATAGGCGAGTTTTTCATCAACACCTCGCTCACTCACAGCCAGACTCTCGTCCCGATGATCGAGCAGCTCTGCAAAAACTCGCAGACTCCGCTCTCCGAGGTCGAGGCTGTAGCGATCAACGCCGGTCCCGGCTCGTTCACGGGCGTCAGAATCGGCGTCGCCGCGGCAAAGGGGCTTGCGTTCGAGCGCGGGCTGCCCTGCGTTTCCGTTTCAACGCTTGAGAGTATGGCGTACAACCTGCTCGGAAACGACTGCGTGGTGTGCGCTCTGATGGACGCGCGCTGTTCTCAGGTCTACAACGCGATGTTCCGCGTAACGGGGGAGAAGGCGGAGCGGCTCTGCGATGACAGGGCGATCGCTCTGTCGGATCTGAAGCTCGAGCTCACAAAATACACCGAAAAGGTAGTGCTCGTAGGCGACGGAGCCGAAATCGGCTTCAAATTCCTCGAAAATCCGCCCGGGAACGTCGTTTTGGCTCCGGTCAATATACGAACGCAAACCGCGGCTTCCGTCGCTCTGGCGGCGTTTAAACAGATAAAACAGGGCGGCGTGCTTTCGCCCGAGGCCCTGATGCCCGTATATCTCAGGCTTCCGCAGGCGCAAAGGGAACTAAATAAAAAATTGGGGGTATCACAATGATAGCACTCGGATGTGACCACGGCGGCTATAACCTTATGGTTGCCATAAAAAAATATCTTGACGAAAAGGGGATCGCCTACAAGGATTTCGGCACCGACAGCGATGCAAGCGTCGATTATCCGGTGTACGCCTACAGGGTTGCTAAGGCTGTGACCGAAGGCGGTTGCGAGCTGGGTATCCTCTGCTGCGGCACCGGAATCGGTATCTCAATGGCTGCAAACAAGGTGAAGGGAGTCCGCGCGGCGGTCGTTAACAACGAGTTCGGCGCGGAGATGACTCGCCGTCACAACCACGCGAACATCCTCTGTATGGGCGGCAGGGTGATCGACGAGGCTCAGGCGGTAAAATTCACCGACATCTTCCTCAACACTCCCGAGGAGGGCGGCCGTCACGACAAGCGGGTTGCGATGGTCACCGCCATTGAGGACGGCACCTTTGAGGGATAAAAACCGAATACAAAACAAAAAGCGCTGTCACTGACGGCGCTTTATCATTATATATCATTGTAATAATTCTGTAATAATTTGTAGTAAATTCGTCAAAAAAAAGCGTTTTTTAACATTGCCAACATTTATTAACAAAAATCTCTCAGTTATTAACACAATTAACAGGCTTCCACAGGGGTGAAAATACTGTTAAAAACCTACAATCCAATTTTCTTTATCGGCAAATATGACATAAGAAATGACGGAAAAAGCGGTATTTGTAATCAAAAGCGGCAAAAAATTTCATTTTTTTAAATTTATTTACAAAAAGGCTTGCTTTTTTTCTTATAAAGTATTATAATAACAGCATAATGTTCTTGAAGAATTTTATTAAAGAATTTTTCTGGAGAATTTTTTTATGGAATTTTTTAAAAGAATTCCGATAAAGAAGATATGGAGAGAGTAGAAAATGAGATTACGCAAACAGGAACTGGGAGACAGGAATCTGGTAGGCAACCGTGTGGAGCTTGTCAGAAAGCAAAAGGGTATGAAGCAAAAGGAGCTTCTTGCACAGCTTCAGGTTAACGGCGTTGATATGAACGCCTCAGGACTTTCCAAGCTGGAGGGTCAGATCCGTTTCGTTACCGACGTTGAGCTTGTCGCGCTCGCCGACATCCTCGAGGTTTCGGTGGACTATCTGCTTGGCAGGGAAAAATAGTCTTTCCTCCAAAATGATAAATTTTGGATTTGAGAGCCGAAAGGCTCTCTCTTTTTTTGTCCCGAAAAGGGGAGAAGCGCTTTCAGGCAGCAAAAAACCCGCCGGATACCGACGGGCTTTTACACTCTCACAACTTTAATTATAGCACACTTGTTTTGTCAATACAAGTGGTTTTTTAAAAATAAATATTTAAATATTTTTATAAAAAGTATTGACACTGTGAAAATCTATGGTATAATATAGACAAGAAAACAGACAAGGAGGTCTTTAATATGAAAGTTCAGATTTTCAGACTTCGGAACATTAAAGATTTCATTCGGAGCCTCCCCCCCAATGTGGAGTCCCAAAGCTTTTGGGTGAAGGGAAACGGATCTTATTAAGTCGAATCAGCTAATCATTTTATTGTTATTAAAACAAATTTATTATTGACGGGTTAAGACTTGATTTGTTGCGGCGGAATCCTTTAAAGACACAAACTTTCATTTCGATATATGATTCCAATGCCTTGGTAAGAAACATTTCGCGAATCTCACGAGTATTTGGGAGACGTTGGATTTCTTACAATTTAATATTAAAAAGTACTTTCTTTACTATATCAGGAACTATCCTCGATGTTATGATACAGGAGATCAGTCCAATGAGAAGTTCAGTTTTTTAATCGATTATTCTACGAAACCGGAGAAGGTCCAATGTAATACTTAATTGATTAAACGGTTCATTCTTTAGAAACGGGAGGGCAATCCCATGTACAGTTTAAGGACACTTTAGATTTTCAACAACATCACAATGGAGTGAGTCCAAAGAACAGTTTAATTCGAAAGTAAAAACGAGGGTCGGCAAGTGCACTGCCGACCCTCTTCTTGTATTCAATAAAAATCTCAAAGGCGAAAATCAGATCCTCGCAACGCCCGACTCGATCGCCGCCTTTTTAACAGCTTCCGCGACCGCCTTGCCTACTCTGGGATCAAAGGCGTGGGGAAGGATGTAGTCGGCATTGAGCTCGCTGTCATCGATGATCGAGGCGAGCGCGTAGGACGCCGCGATCTTCATTTCCTCGTTGATGTCGCTCGCTCTGCAGTCAAGCGCTCCGCGGAAAATACCGGGGAAGGCGAGAACGTTGTTGATCTGGTTCGGGAAGTCGCTTCTGCCCGTGCCGACGACCGCAGCGCCGGCTTTCTTGGCGAGGTCGGGCATAATCTCGGGGGTGGGGTTCGCCATCGCAAAAATAATCGCGTCCCTGTTCATCGACTGGACCATCTCCTCGCTCACGCAGCCTGCGGCGGAGATCCCGAGAAAAACGTCCGCGCCGACCATAGCGTCCGCGAGCTTGCCCTCTTTGTGTTCGAGGTTCGTGATCTCAGCCATCTCGCGCTTGACAGCGTTAAGGCGCTCGTCGCCTTTGCAGATGATTCCCTTGCTGTCGCACATAGTGATGTTTTTTACGCCCATATTCATAAGGTGCTTGGCGATCGCGATACCGGCAGCGCCGGCGCCGTTCATAACGACCTTGATCTCGCCGATCTTCTTGCCAGTGATTTTCAGGGCATTGAGCAGACCTGCCGCGACGATGATCGCGGTGCCGTGCTGGTCGTCGTGGAAAATCGGGATGTCGCACTTCTCCTTGAGCTTTCTCTCGATCTCAAAGCAGCGCGGAGCGGAAATGTCCTCAAGATTAATGCCTCCGAAGGATCCGCTGATAAGGTAAACGGTGTTTACGATCTCGTCAACATCCTTGCTCTTTACGCAGAGAGGGAAGGCGTCAACGTCGCCGAACGCCTTGAACAGAGCGCATTTGCCCTCCATAACGGGCATACCCGCCTCAGGACCGATGTCGCCCAGACCGAGAACAGCGGTGCCGTCGGTGATTACCGCGACAAGGTTGTTTCTTCTGGTGAGCTCATAGCTCTTGTCGATGTCCTTCTGAACCTCAAGGCAGGGCTCCGCAACGCCGGGAGTGTAGGCGAGAGCCAGATCCTCCGAGGAGTTGATGGGAACGCGCGAGATTACCTCGATCTTGCCGTTCCAGTCGTAATGCAGTTTCAATGATTCTTCTCTGATGTCCATAAAATTACTCCTTTATAACCATTTATAAAAACGCTTTGTGCAAATTCGTCCGATTTCGCGCCAAAGGCTATTATAATCCTATTTTTGATTTATATCAAGATGTATTTGACTTTTTTCCGCATTTGTTTTAATATAATAGAGCGAGTGCGCCGAACAGCCGCGGGCAGGATCCGAAAGGATCTGCGCGAGGAAAGTCCGGGCTTCACAGAGCGAAAATAACGGCTAACGGCCGCCGGGGGCGACCCTAGGGACAGTGCAACAGAAAATAACCGCCTGAGCTTCTCAGGCAAGGATGGAAAGGTGAGGTAAGAGCTCACCGGAGGGCGGGAGACCGCTCTGCCGTGTAAACCCTATTTGAAGCAACACCGTGG
>ONIJ01000210.1 GCA_900317875.1 uncultured Eubacteriales bacterium | reverse complement strand
TCAAATTAAAGGTGCTGCCGCAAATCAAAAAATTTTGCGGCAGCACCTTTTCGTATAACAAAAAGCATCGGAAAGCCGTAGCCGGGCGATCCGATGCGGATTGTATTATTGTTTCAAAAGCCAGATGAGCGTTTCCTTAAAGGTTTCGTCCGCTGTTTTTGAAGCGACGCTGAAGCTGTAATCGTCGAACTTGATCCCGCTGTCGTAGCCGAAGCCCTTCTGATAGAGGATCACCTGACCGTAGGCTTCGTTTTCCTCTGTTATCACCGAGGCGTGACAAGCCTTGGTTTCAAGCAGATAGCCGTCCCACAGCGCGCACGCCATTGCGACTCCGTCGGGAATATCGACCTCACTGAGTCCGCGTTTTTCCGCGTAGAACTTCAGAAGCCCCGCGAAGGACTTTGAGACAAAATCGGACAGCTTGCCGTTTTTTGCCGCTTTGTCAAAATCTTCCTTGGAAAATGTCGTTTTATCCGTTACCGCATCGAGTCCGACCGCCGTAACGGGCACTCCCGAATCGGCGAGCACCTTATACGCTTCGGCGTCGTGATAAACATTGAACTCCGACACGGGAGAAGCGTTTCCGGCTCCGAAGCCGCACGTGCCCATCGACCAGTATTTTTTCACGCGCTTCATAGCCCCGGGGTTTTTGTCCATGGCAAGCGCGATATTCGTGACCGGTCCGAGCGCAATGATCTCGACCTCGCCGGGGTTCGCATTTACGGTTTCAATGATAAAATCAACGGCGCCCTTGTCCTCGGCGGTGCGCGTCGGATGTATCAGGTCGTTGTCCCCCCTTCCGTCCTTGCCGTAGACGCTGAAGGTCTCGCGTTTTTTGCCGGTGTATGATTTGCTTGCTCCCCTGTAAACGGGAGCGTCACAGCCCGCGACCTCAAGCGTCATCAGGGCGTTCTTCACCGCCTGTTCGATCCCGACGTTTCCCTCGGAAACGGTCACGCCGAGGATCTCGACATTTTCGGTCTTAGCCGCAATGATCATCGCCACCGCGTCGTCTCCCGCGGTATCGGTGTCAATTATGATTTTGCGTTTTTCTTTTGATTTCGGCGAGATTTTCCGACTGCTTTCGGACGCAGATGATGTTTCGGATCCGCTGCTTTTCTCCCCCGCTGTGCAGCCCGCGGAAACAACTGCAAGCGCCGCAATCAGCAATGCAATGATTCTCTTTTTCATAATGTACTCCAAAAAATTATTTCGGGCAGTCCGATGATACAGGGCGCTCAAAATTTGTATCGGGGCAGGGTTCATCACAGCGCGGCTGACGCGTTATCGGCTTCCCGTCATAAATCATACATTATCGGCGCGGAAAAATCAATATCAAACGGCATTTTCAGACCGAATAACTCAAAGACTCCGCCGCAGAAAATGGCAGAGCCTCGGTTTGCCGAAAAAAAAGCAGCCCGCGGAAAACCGCGGGCTGCGCCTGTTTTTCACTTCCTACTCCTTCGATCACGGCAGGCGCCGGAAACGTTCCGGCTTCGGCTCGGGCGGTCAGTCGATGAAATCAAGCGTGTCGATTTTTTCGAGCTCGTTTATATCGTAGGAGGCTCTGCTCACGGGCTGAGCCTTTGCCGCGTCCTCATCGAGCCAGATGAGCAGGGTGGAATAGTGATTGCCGTAGCTCCTTCCCGTGCTTTCAAGGTAGCGCGACATCCGCTCGATCTTAGCCTCATATTCATAAGGATAGCGCCTTTGAAGCTCGCCGAGCTCGCTGTCTGACAGCATTACGTTGAGAAACTCTCCGTATGCGGTGCGCGGGACATCTTCCCCTGTCTTCTCATCCTTCTTTACATTCTTTACATTCTTTACATTCTTACGCTGTTGTTGATTGCCTGTTGTCTGATTGTTGCCGGAGTGTTGCCCGTCTGTTGGCTGAGCGTTGGTCTGCGCGTCGTTCTGCGTGTTGCCGCAGCTTCCGTCAAACTGATATTTCCGCCAGTTTACTATGGTTATCACGGAATATTTGTTTGTTGGACAGACTGTTATTTCGTTTGTTGATTTCAGCTTTTTCAGCGCCGTCCGTATCTGCTGGATCGAGAACCCGAGGTCCGCCGAGAGTTTTTTCAGACCGACGATGACCTGCCCCTCTTGAAGCTCCCTTCCCTGCCACTGGACGGGCTTGAAATTTGCCGACAAAAGCAGGTGGATGAACACGTCCTTCACCACGTGATCCTGATACCACCCCCAGTAAAGCATTTTTCTGTGCAGCTTGATAAATCCGTTCAATGTGCCCATTTATCAGGCCTCTCTTTCGTTTTTGCGGCAGACGCCGCAATTTGAGTTCCGTTCATTCAATATACCTCCGAACCTTTAGTCCTCAATTTAATTATAGAACATTTATTCGATTTTGTAAAGGACTTTTAATGAGTTAAAGGTAAACTTTGCAATTTGAAAAACTTATAACTTCCGACTTATAACTTATAACTCAAAAAGGGCCCTGCTCAACGTTTAGTGAGCGGGACCCGGGTAATCTTTTTTACTTTTCTAAAACCTTTCCTTGAGGATTTTCTTTTCCTTGTACATTGCGGCGTCGGCTCTTGCGAAAACCGAGTCGAAGGACTTATCGGTTTCGGGACGGAACTCCGCCATACCGAAGGCTATTACGGCTCCGCCTGATCCGCCG
>ONIJ01000211.1 GCA_900317875.1 uncultured Eubacteriales bacterium | reverse complement strand
GCCTACGCAGCGGATACGTCTGTTGCCCAGGTTATCGATGTCGTCGGTGTTGCCCACGCCGTGAGCAACGCAGTTGAGATAGTTGATGGTGGCGAAGATGTCCTCAACGGTGATGTGGTTGGGAACGAGCTCGTCTGCCTTTTCACGGAGCAGCTCCTTGAGCTCCTCCTCGTTCTGCGCGGCGTCGAGAACCTCGCAGAGCACGTCGAAGGCAACGTTTTCGCGGATGCCGCACTCTGCCTCGGCGTCGAAGTCAACATACTTTGAGATGTCGACCATTGTGTTGGAGATCACCTTTACAACGGTGTCGTCGGCGCCCTTTACATAGGCTACCTTTACGCCCGCGTTCTCGATTTCGAGAGCCTTTTCCTTGGTGATCTTCTCATCTCTGAGCGCCATAACCTCGCCTGTGCGCGGATTGGCGATGTGCTCGGTGACAACTCTGCCGGCAAGGCGGTTTGCCATACCGAGCTTCTTGTTGTATTTGTATCTGCCAACGCGCGACATATCGTAGCGGTTGGGATCGAAGAACAGGTTATTGATGTGTGTCTGAGCGCTGTCGACTGTGGGAGGCTCGGACGGACGGAGCTTTTTGTAAACCTCGATAAGGCCCTCCTCGATGTTGTGAGCCTGATCCTTTTCGATGGTCGCCTTGATCCTGTCGTCGTCGCCGAAGAAATCGAGGATCTCGGAGTCGCTGCCCATTCCCAGAGCGCGGATGAACGAGGTGACGGGGAGCTTGCGGTTCTTGTCGATGCGGACATAGAACACGTCGTTTACGTCGGTTTCATACTCCAGCCACGCGCCTCTGTTGGGGATTACGGTGGTGGAATAGAGCTCCTTACCCGTTTTGTCGTGATCCATTTTATAGTAAACGCCCGGAGAGCGTACGAGCTGCGAAACAATAACGCGCTCCGCGCCGTTGATGACGAAGGTTCCGCTTGGAGTCATAAGCGGGAAATCGCCCATAAAGACGTTGCTTTCCTTGATTTCACCCGTCGATTTGTTGAGAAGGCGCGCGGTCACGCGCAGCGCGGCGGAATATGTCGCGTCTCTTACCTTACACTCAATGACGCTGTAGTTGGGGTGGTCAACATCGAGTGTGTAGTCGATGAAGTCGAGCACGAGGTTGTCCTGATAGTCGGTGATTCCCGACACATCCTTGAACACTTCCTTCAGACCTTCCTCGAGGAACCAGCGGTAGGATTCCTTCTGCACCTCGATGAGGTTGGGCATATCGATTACTTCGTCGATCTTGCCAAAGCTCATTCGCTCGGTGTTGCCCAGCTTTACGGGTTTGACATTAACCATAGGCGTATCACTCCTTAAATAATTGAAATAACGGGGTTGTCCGATTGCACAAAAACGGGGAAAAATTTTTCAACAAAATGTATCTTGACAGAAGCGGCTTTTTGTGATAATATTCCCCTGTTAAAGATATTTTTTTGCGGTGAGTTTCGGCGCTTTCGGCGCATACCCCCATTATGGTACAGTATACTATTTTACGCTCCCGTAGGGAGTTTGTCAAGAGTTTTTGACGAAATTTTTACATTTTTTTAATAGTTAGTGCTTCAGAGGAATTTTTAGCCTTTGGAGCGTATTTTTCAGGAGTGAAGAAACGCGCGGCGGCGTGTATTGTTTCAATTCGGAATTATTATGCGCCCCTACGATGTTAAGGAAAACTTTGCAGTTTGAAACACTTATAACTTAACGACTTATAACTTAATTATCTTATATAAAAAACTCTATGCATACGTGCAAAAGTATGTTATAATAATAAAAAAGCCCTAACAAAACACCCCAACAAGAAAGGAACGTGAAAAAATGTCAAGTATTACCAGAAAAGTTGTTCTCATCGGAACGGGAATGGTCGGAATGAGCTTTGCTTACGCGGCGCTCAACCAGAGCATTTGCGACGAGCTTGTGCTGATTGACCTCAACGAGGTCCGCGCAAGAGGCGAGGCTATGGACTTAAACCACGGACTCGCGTTCTCAAACTCCAGTATGAAGATTTACTTCGGCGACTACGGCGACTGTTCGAACGCCGACATCGTTGTGATCTGCGCGGGAGTTAACCAGAAGGAGGGCGAAACCCGCCTTGAACTTTTGCAGCGCAACACCAAGGTTTTTGAGGCGATAGTGCCGCGCGTTGTATCGGCGGGCTTTGAGGGGATTTTCCTCGTTGCCACCAATCCCGTAGACATTATGACGCGCGTTACCTACGAGCTGTCGGGCTTCAACGCGGCGAAGGTCATCGGAACGGGCACCACCCTTGACACCGCGCGCCTGCGCTATCTGCTGGGCGAGTATTTTGAAATTGACCCGCGCCATATGCACGCCTATGTAATCGGCGAGCACGGCGACAGCGAATTTGTTCCGTGGAGCCAGGCTATTATGGCGGTCAAGCCGGTTTACGCAGTGCTTGAAAAATATCCGCAGCGCTACAAGACCGAGGATCTTGACAAGATCGCCGACGAGGTCCGCACCGCGGCTTACTCGATAATCAAGGCAAAGGGCAGCACCTACTACGGAATCGGTATGGCTATCTGCCGCATCGTGCGCGCGATTTTCCACAATGAAAACAGCGTGTTCACAACTTCTGTAAGACTGCGCGGCGAGTACGGCCTGAAAAAGGAAGTATTTATCGGCAACCCCTGCATTATCAACAGCAACGGCGCCAACCGTATTCTCGAGCTCAAGCTCACCGATGACGAGCTTGAAAAGTTCAGAAGATCCTACGAGATCCTCGACGAGAATTTCTGCTCGATCGAGTTCTAAACCAAAAAAATATTATGTTGTCAAACGGGGGGCGGAACCGCAAGGTTCCGCTTCTTTTTTAAGTTATAAAATCCAAAGTGTCGATTTTGTCCAGTTCCCTGATGTCGTATGAGCATTTGGACGGGAAGCCGTGCCATTTTTTCTTTTCTTCTTTCTTTTCTTTTTCTTCTTCCTCTTCTTTTTCTTCTTCCTCTTCTTTTTCTTCTTCTTTTTTCTTTTCTTCTTCTTTTT
>ONIJ01000213.1 GCA_900317875.1 uncultured Eubacteriales bacterium | reverse complement strand
GCAGGAATGAATTGAAACTTCGTTTCATAAATTGTTCTGCGAACATAAATTGTGCCTGCGGCACGTGAATTGTTCTGCGAACATTATTTATGCCTGAGGCGTATTATTCGCCGGAGTCCCACTTGTAGCCGAGTCCCCAGACGGTGACGATGTGCTTGGGATTTGAGGGCTCGTCCTCGACCTTCATTCTTAGTCTGCGGATGTTAACGTCCACGATCTTGTCCTCGCCGACATATGCGTCGCCCCAAACGTGGTTGAGGATGTCGATCCTGTCGAGAGCCACTCCGGGATTTGAGAAGAAATATTCCATAATCTGAAACTCGACCTGGGTAAGCTCGATCATCTTGCCGCCCTTCATAAGCGCGCGGTTTCTGAGGTTGAGGGTGAAGTCACCCGACTTGAGCTCCTCCTTGAAGTTGTTCTCAGCGCGCGACTGAGCCAGCGCCACGCGGCGGTAGAGAGAGTCGACGCGCGCGAGCAGTTCGCTGGGAGAGAAGGGCTTTGCAACATAGTCGTCGGCGCCGAGCATAAGACCTGTGACCTTGTCCATCTCCTGAGTTTTCGCGGAGAGCATAATAATGCCGATGCCGCCGTTGCGGTTTCTCAGCTCCTTGCAGACCTGGAAGCCGTCGATCCCGGGCATCATAACGTCGAGAATGGCGATGTCGAAGTCGCCGTCGTTTTCGTCGTACTTTTTCAGGGCGACCTCGCCGCAGTCGGCCTCGACAACATCGTAGCCTGCGCGGGTAAGATTGATTACGACAAAGTCGCGGATCGCGGCCTCGTCCTCGCAAACAAGAATTTTCTTCATATCCAAAACCTCCGGTAAAAATAAGATATATTACAAAAAATCAGTTTCTATTTTGATGCCGATGCCGTTCCGCCGAGAAGCGAAAAGGCTGTTTTGATGTCGTCGTCAGCCATTGCAAGCTCGCTTTCGCTCTTGCTGTTGAGGAAGGCGTAGGCGTAGCGGTTGTCCTTGCTGATGAGCAGATAGTTGTCGACGCCCTTGCCCTTTTCCCAGTCGGCGACCTTAAATACCTTTATCGTAAACAAAGTCTTTCCGGCGCCGTCCTTGCTCCATTCGCAGAACTTCATCTCGTCGCCGTTCTCGTTTAACAGAGCCGAAAAGCTGCCTGCCTGCCAGGTGTCGGGAATTTTGATGGTGTAGCTGTAGTTGTAGTTTGCGACGGTGCGCTGATAGGGCAGAAGCGCCTCCTTTTCAACGCTGAAGGAGTTCCACAGCACCTGATCCGCGGCGGTAAAGGCTCCGCTTTCCTCGTTGTAGGGCAGGGCGGACACGGTCGGGATCTCGACCTTCATATCGTTTTCAATGTCGGTTGAGTACACCGAGCTGCCGCGCTGAGTGGGATTTGGAGTTTTTTCGCGGCAGAGCGGGTTTTTCAGGACGTTCTGCTTTTTGTCAAAGTAGATCACCTGAGTGTTCAGCTCGCCGCTCGCGAGAGCGCCGTCGACCACAAGCGCTCTGACATTCTCCTTTAAATCGGAGAACACCGCGTTTTTGTAGCTGATCACGCCCGAATCCATAGCGGCGGACGATTTTGTGACGATGGCGTTTTTGTCGCCGTCATATTCGAGCAGGGTAGCCTTCGCCTCGTTTTCGGTGCTGAAAAGCGAAAGCGCCAGGATGCGGTTCTTTCCGCTGTTGTCCAGGTTTCCGCAGTAGAACGACGAGTAGTTCTGTCCGGCGTCGATCTCGTCGGTTTTGCCGTTTTCAAACGAATACGCCGAAAGGAAGTTCACTCCTGCGGTGTAGGTGGAGTAGCCCACCATAATTTCCAGCGAGCCGTCGCCCGTGACGTCCGAAAAATCCACGCTGTCCACGTCGGTGGTTTCGGTTATGTAGTCGCCGGAAATTTTCCACGAGCCGTCGTCCTCATACATCACCAGCATATGAACGCCGGTTGAGCCGTCCTTGTCGCGGAAAAAGGCGATCGCCTCGTCGGTTTTGTCGGAATTGAGGTCGTGCATAACAATTGCGCTGCGGTAGCTGCCGCTCTTCGGATATTTCAGCGTGTAGCCGCCGGCGGCGGTTTTTGAGATGAGCTTCTCGATCTCAGCCTCGTCGCCCATTGTTTTCGGAGGGCGCAGCATATCTTCCTTGCTCAGATCTGTGATGTCGCAGCCGCTCGCGGCGAAAAGCACAGCCGCGCCCAAAACGGCGGCGAAAAGCGGTTTGAAGTTCATATGCGTCCCTCCCTTCGTAAAAGGTTATTTTTGCTTTGCGATCAAAAACTTGATTTTCTTGCCTTCCTCGGTGAACATTTTTTCGTGTTCGGTTTCGATGTTTTCCTCAAAGCCGCTCGCGTGCAGGTCGCGGGTGAGATATGTGATCTCGTAGCCGCTCTGCTCAAAGTATTCAAGGCTTTCCTCGAACAGCTCGTCGTCGTCGGTCTTGAAGCGTATTTCAGCGTCTTTTTTCAAAAAGCTCTTGTACATCTCCAGCTTTTTGTAGTAGGTAAGGCGGCGCTTTTTGTGCTTGGCGCGTGGCCACGGGTTGCAGAAGTTGATGAACAGCCCCTCGATTTCGTCCTCGGGTTTTATGACCTTGTCGAGCTGCTCGACGTTGTAGTTGACGAGCAGAAGGTTGCCGATCTCATCGGCGGACTTGCCCGCCTGTTCAAACAGCTTTACGATAGTACGCCTGCCCACGCCGAGCATATCTATTTTGATGTCGAGCGCGATGATGTTCCTCTCGGGATATTTCAGCGCGAACTGTCCGGCAAAGCCGCCCTTGCCGCAGCCGATCTCAAGATAGAGCGGCTGCTCCTTTGCAAAAGCCGCGCGCCAGCTGCCCGCGTGCTCCTCCGGATTCCTGATGAAAAAGTCGCAGACGCTGAGCTCGGGCTCAGCCCATTTTTTCTTTCGTATCCTCATAATACCTCGTATAAAAAACAGTGATTCAAATAAAAAAGCATTTCATTTTATTATACCAAATTGTAACCGAATATGCAATAAAAAATTAAATGTATTTCATTTTGTCGCCGTAAGTTTGCGATTTTGTAAAAGTGATGTCGGGAAATTCGGCTTCGAGCCTGCTTTTCAGCGGCAAAATAACAATATCTTCACTTTTGAAGTGCCCGGCGTCAACCACGCAGACGCCCAGCTCATTGGCGGCGTTGATCTCGTGGTGCTTTATCTCGCCGGTCACGAGCGCGTCGGCGCCCTCGGCGGCGGCGGCAAAAATATCAGAGCCGCCCGCGCCGGAGGCGACGGCGACGGTTGCGATGCTGTCATTGACGTCGGTGTAGCGCAGACCTTCGCAGAAAAGCGCCGATTTCACCGACTCCGCAAAGGCGCGCGGATCAGCGGCTTTTTCGAGCTCGCCGATGAAAAGGCACTCGCCGAGCTGTGATCTTCTCACGTTTTTAAGTCCTATCGCCTCGGCAAGGCAGGTGTTAACGCCGAATTCCTCGGACAGATCGAGATTCGTGTGCATACACACAGCCGCGATCCCGCTCTGCGCCAGAAGATAGGGGACGCTTTGAGCCTTGAGCGACCTGATCGGGCTGAAAATCACGGGATGATGGCTGACGATAAGCTCGCAGCCGTTTTCTGCCGCTTCCTCAACGACTTCGGAGGTGATGTCGAGCGAAAGCAGAACGCGGCTGATTTCCGCCTCGGGACTGCCGACCAGCAGACCGACGTTGTCAAAATCCATTGCCGCCGAGGTCGGCGCCAGGGCTTCAAGAAAGCCCAGAATATCCTTAACCTTCATTGCAGAACTCCTCCAATCTGTCCGCAAGCGCGCCGAAGCGCGCGTCTCCGAGCGATTGCTTGCGCAGCCTTTCCGCGCTGCCGCGCAGAAAGCGGAGATGCGTTTCGTTTTCCCTCGGGTTCAGCCTGCCCGTGTAGTAAAAAAGCTCGTCGGGCTCGGCAGAATTGCCCGTATAATAAACCGAAAGCACGGTGTAGCATTTGCCTCCCGCCGTGCAGCAGTCCTGTTTTTCGATTTCAAAGCCGTTTGCGCACAGCCACTCGATCAGAGCTTCGCTCTTTGTCATCGGCTGCAAAATGAAGTGCTTTGCGGGATTTTTTGAATAGGCGCAGCTTCCGATGATCTTCGCGATCAGCTCGCCGCCCATTCCCGCTATCACGATGTCGTCCGCCTCGTCCTCGCCAATCTCGCTCAGCCCGTCGCTCAGACGGGTTTCGATCCGCCCGGAAAGCCCCGCGTTTTCAACGGTAAGCCTTCCGCGCGACAGCGGCTCGGGATTGATGTCGGCGGCAATCGCTTTCGGGCAGACGCCGCTGCGGCACAGCCACACCGGAAGATACGCGTGGTCTGTGCCGACGTCAGCAAGCCTTGCGCCGCCGCGGACAAACTCCGCGCACAGCCGCAAACGGTTATCAAGATGTTGTTCGCCGTTCATCAGATGGCGGCGTTGAGAGCCTCGATCAGTTTGTCGGCGTCAGCGCCGTGAACAAGGCAGGCTTCCTCGATTGTTTCGCCGCGCGAAGCGGGGCAGCCGAGGCAGTGCATACCGATGCTCAGAAAGAGCTGAGCGGTTTCGGGGTGCTGATCGAGAACGTCTCCGATGATGTCGTTTTTGGTGATTGCCATAATATTACCTCCAAATGGTTTATTTTGTGGTTTGCCATAGTATTATACCATATATTTTGTGCTATCGCAAGGGAATTATTAATTTAGTTCGGCACGAAATTCATTATCGCGGGCTCGACCAGTACTTGCGGTCAAGACTTCGGTACTGAATTGCCTCAAGCACGTGCTTTGAGCGGATGAGCTCCTCGCCGTCAAGGTCGGCGATCGTCCGCGCGACCTTGAGCACTCTGTCATAGGCGCGCGCCGTGAAGCTCAGTCTTTCAAACGCCAGCTTCAGCGTTTTTTCCGCCTCCTCGTCGATACGGCAGAATTTTTCAAATTCTCCCGCGTTGATTTTCGCGTTGCAGGTGGTTTTGCTGTCCTTGAAACGTGATCTCTGGAGCTTTCGCGCCGCGTCCACCCGCTTTTTTATCTCGCTTGACGGCTCGGACTTCTCCTCGGTCCTCAGCTCCTCAAACTCAACGGGAGGCACCTCGACGTGGATGTCAAAGCGGTCGAGCAGAGGTCCCGAAACGCGGTTGAGATAGCGGCTGATTTTGCTTTCGGAGCAGGTGCAGGTGTGCTTCGGATCGCCGAAGTAGCCGCAGGGACAGGGGTTCATCGCGGCGACGACCATAATGGTGCACGGATAGGTGCAGTTTTGTCCCGAGCGCGAGATCGAGATGGTTCCGTCCTCGATCGGCTGCCGCAGCACCTCAAGCGACGAGCGGCGGAATTCGGGCAGCTCGTCCAAAAACAGGACGCCGTTGTGCGCAAGCGAAACCTCGCCCGGATGAATGGTTCCCGAGCCGCCGCCTCCGAGCCCTACGGAAGTGACCGTGTGGTGCGGCGCGCGGAAGGGGCGCGAGGAGATCAGCCCGTCGCCGCGCAGCACTCCCGAGATCGAGTGGATCTTGGTGGTTTCGATCATTTCGTCAAAGGTCATATCGGGCAGAATCGAGGGCAGGCGCTTGGCGAGCATACTTTTTCCCGAGCCGGGAGGACCTATAAGCAGAATGTTGTGTCCGCCCGCGGCGGCGATTTCCATTGCGCGTTTCGCTTCAAGCTGTCCCTTGACCTGAGAAAAGTCGGGAACAAATCCCTCTGATAACTTATTGCTGAACCTTTCAGCTTTTATTGGCTCCAAACAGAGCTCGCCGTCCAAAATGGTCTTGAGCTGGCGGATGCTTTTGACGGGGTAAACCTCGATTCCCTCGATAACCGAAGCCTCGCGCGCGTTTTGGTGAGGGACATATATCTTTTTAACGCCGATCTCGCGCGCCTTGATAACCATCGGCAGAACGCCGTTGACGCCTCTCAGATCGCCGCTCAGCGACAGCTCGCCTATGAAGGCGCAGCCGCTCACATCCGCAGTGATATAGCCCGCAAGCCGCATTAAATTCACTGTTATCGGCAGGTCGTAAATGGGGCCTTCCTTTTTGATGTCGGCGGGAGCGAGGTTGAATATGAAATGCGCCGAGGGCAGTTTGCAGCCGCAGTTTGACAGAGCGCTGCGCACCCTGTCAAGGCTCTCCTTTACCGCCGCGTCGGGAAGCCCCACAAGGTCAAATGAGGGAATGCCCGCGCGCGCCGAAGCCTCGACCTCAACTTTGTATGCGTCTATGCCGTTCAAACCGAAGCTGATTGTAGTTACAACCATATGATCCACCCCGTTTCAATATAGTAATACTATACCATTATAGCACAATAAAGCCCGAAAAACAATACATTTTAAGCCAAATGTCAACTTTTATTATGAAATATCCACAAATTATTTTATCATTAGTATGCAAGTCTACAGAAAAATTCGCCGCGCTTGACAAACAGGGAGGAATATGATAAAAT
>ONIJ01000214.1 GCA_900317875.1 uncultured Eubacteriales bacterium | reverse complement strand
GGCTCGCCGCCTTCGATAACCGCTACGCATGAGTTTGTTGTACCTAAATCTATACCGATTGTCTTTGCCATAATTTTTTCCTCCTGATGTGTTGATTATATTATTAACTAAATTATAAACGATTATTGACTGAATCAGTTTGTGACCTGAACCATAGCGTGACGGATGATCTTGTCGCCGATTTTGAAGCCTGTCTGGTAGACAGCCGCGATTTTGCCCGAGCCGAGCTCATCGTTGTCGACCATTCCGATCGCGTTGTGCAGGTTGGGATCGAAGTCGTCGCCGACCTCGCCGTAGCTCGAGATCTTCAGCTTTTCAAAGGATTTGCCGAGCTGGTTTGAAATCAGCTCCACTCCCTTTAAGATCTCGGGATCGGTGTCCTTGAGATTTTCAAGCGCCATTCTTACGCTGTCCGAAACGGGAAGCAGCTCAGTTACCGCCTTGGCGGTGGCGTCGTCATAGAGCGCGAGCTTTTCGTTCGCGGTGCGCTTGCGGTAGTTTTCATACTCCGCGGCAAGGCGCATATATTTGTCCTTCCAGTCCGCGACTTCCTTTTCGAGCGCCTCTGTTTTGGCGTCCCTTTCGTCCTTCTCTTCTTTTTCTTCTGCCTTTTCCTCGGGCTGCGCTTCCTCGGCAGCCTCCTCAGCGGCAATTACCTCCTCGGCAGCCGCCTCGTCCTTTTTCTTTTTAGACATCGGATATCCTCCTATCTGCTTATATTTCAATCAGCTCGCTGATGAATTCACCTGCGCACTCTGCAACGCATCCTAGAATCGACATCACCCTCGCGTAGTCCATACGCATCGGTCCCACGACCGCAAGCACGCCTGCGGGATTGCCCTTGATCTGGTAGCGCGCCGAAGCGACCGCGCTTTTGTTCAATTCCGTTCTGCTGTTTTCGGTGCCGATCGTCACCGACGGGTTTTGCGGCAAGCGTTCAAGCATTGCCGACAAATCGTGTTCGTTCTGCAAAAAATCCCACACGCGGCGCGTGCGCAGCAAATCCGCGTCGGTCACGTTCATCAGTCTGCCGAAGCCGCTGTGACAAACGCTTACCCGTGCCGCGAGCTCGCACGCCTCCTTCATCGCCATAAGCGGAGCCGTCATAAACAGCGAGAGCTCGCCGAAGCCCGCCGCGGCGGTCTGGATGAACGGTCTTGTCACCGAGCCCAGCGGGATCCCCGCAAATTCCTCGTTAAACGCCTTTGCAAAAACCTGCAAAATTTCGGGAGTGATCAGAAACTCGCAGCGGAACAGCTTGGTTTTGATTATTCCGTTCGAGGCGATGACCACCGCCATCGCCGAATGCGCTCCCGTCGGGACAAAGCTGATTTTCCGAACACGGGCGCTCTCGCCGCAGGGTGTTGTGGCAAGCGCGATGTAATCGGTCAGCCTTGAAAGAATGTCGGACGCGCTCCGGAGAATGCTCTCGGGTGAGTCGGCGTTTTTTGAAAGCGCGTCGCGGATATATTCCCTGCCGCGCTCCGTAACCGGCGTGACCTTCATCACGTTGTCGACGTAGTAACGGTAGCCGAGCTCCGTCGGGATCCTGCCCGCCGAGGTGTGAGGCTGAACGATGTAGCCCTGCTCGGTGAGCTCCGCCATATCGTTTCGGACAGTGGCGGACGAAACCTTCAGCCCCGCCTCTCCGATCAGCGCTTTTGAGCCTACCGGCTCGCCGCTGTGGATGAAGCTCTCCACTATCGCGGAGAGTATCTTTTGTTTTCTTGCAGCAGGTTCCATACCTTTCACCTCTTTTTCTGAGGGATTAGCACTCTCGATGGTCGAGTGCTAACTGCTTTATCCTTACTATACCCCCAAAGTCAGAAAAAGTCAAGAGGAAATTTTATTTTTCACAAAATTTTCACGAAACTCGGTCGGGTATCTCGATTCGCAGTCCGCCTTTGGCAGGATCATAAGTCAAACATAAAGCGCGGACAAAAAGGTTTGCGAACAATTAAACCACGCGGCGCGGTCGGGTATCCCGGTCAAAGGTTGACAAGCTGCGGGGAAATCGGTAATATATATTAAAGAAAGAAGTGATGATATGGATATTATGAACTGCATATATGTATTTCTCTGGGCGGCGCTCGCCGTGCTGGTGCTCATAATCGGGCGGAAGGAGCTTGTCCTCGCGGCGCTTATGTCGGCGTTTTTCGTCTTTATGACGGTGTGGTACGGGCTGCGCGCCTTTGGCGGAATAGCGATGTTCGACGGCGTTTTGGGGATTATTTTCAAATGCATTTTGTTGGCGTTCGCGCTGCTGCTCGGCGCGGTGTGGTATTTCAGGCGAAAAAACGGAAAATAGCCTCCACCACATCTATTGACAGCCGGTTTTTTGCCCACAATATGTAGCGTAGAATAGCGGCAAACGCAAAAAACGGCGATTTTTTTGAAAAAACGCTTGATTTTCCCGCACTTTTATGCTATCATATTATCCATATGACCGATATTTAAGGAGGTGGGACAATGGCAAACATCAAGTCCGCAAAAAAGCGCGTTAAGGTTATCGCAACAAAAACAGCACGCAACAAGGCGACTAAGTCGGCTCTTAAGACGGCTATCAAGAAGGCATACTTCGCTGTTGACACCAATGCCGACAACAAGCAGGAGGCGGTTCGCTTCGCTATCAAGAAGATTGATCAGGCTTCTGCAAAAGGAATTCTTCACAAGAATACGGCTGCGAGAAGAAAGTCAAATCTTGCAAAGCGTCTTAACGCAAGCGCGTAAGGATCCGCAATTTCATAGCTTAACTTTGAAAGCAGAGTTTTTCTCTGCTTTTTTTGTTTTTCTGTTGACATTTCAAGAAAAGTTGTATAAAATATATTTAGTATATTGCTCGGATATCGTCAATAATATTTATATAATCGGAGGTTGTCTCATGAAGAACAAAAAATTATTCTGGATTATCGGCATTATTTCCGTTGTAGCTGCTCTTTCTGCAGCGTTCACCGCTTTCTTTATCGTTAAGGATAAGCAGAAAAAGGACGACGAGGAACTTATGGAATACCTCGACAGTGCAATCGAGTAATTCACACGCCCGACGATTTGTCGGGCTTTCTTCTTTCAGGCAGGTTTTACAGGAGGATGAATATGATCGAAAAGGAACTTGAACGCCTTTTGCGCGACGCAAAGGCCGACGCCGGCTTAAAGGCGGAGCTGCTGAAAACGAGAGAAAGCGGAGAGCCTGTTGAGGACTTCTGCGCTCTTGCAAGACAGAAAGGCTATGAGATCAACGCAGGCGAGCTGTTCGCCCTGGGACTGACGGAAAGCGACGCCAAGCTTCGCAGCGTAAACGGCGGCGGAGTGAATCCGATCGACGGCTGGGACGACGCTTACGAGCAGTTTTTCACCTCGCTTATCTGGACATAATAAAAAAACGGCGAAAACGCGGTAAAAATCGGATTTTCCCGAGTGCTGACAAACGGCGAAAATTTTTGTCGGGTATATTTATTTATTACAAAACTTTAAAGATTATTTTGTGTAATTGTTCTTGCAATGCACCTCCTTTTATGTTATATTTATGTTATGGAAAAATAATCCATAAAATAAAAGGAGGAAAATCTATGAAAAACAATTCCATCAAAAAGTACGTAGCTGAATGCATCGGAACCTTCATTCTGGTATTCATCGGCTGCGGAACCGCGATGATTACCGGCGCCGAATTGGTTGCCACCGCTCTGGCCTTCGGTCTTGCGATCGTAGTTATCGCTTACAGCATCGGAAACATTTCCGGCGGTCACGTTAATCCCGCTGTTTCCTTTGCATTTCTGCTCAAGGGCGAGCTGAGCATTACCGATTTCATCGGCTACATCGCCGCTCAGTTTGCAGGCGCATTTGCAGCGACAGGCTTCCTTGCATTCATTTTCGGCACAGGTCTTGTAACTGACCTTACGGGTATTGCGTACGCCGATACTCCCGAATACTTCAAGGACGCTTCCGCGGACACTCTTGCATTCATCAAGGAACACGGTCTTTCTCATCACCTCAACGGTTTCGGCGCCAACGCAATGACAAACGTAGGCGGCAACCACTTCACAGGTTTTGTTGTTGAGATCCTGCTCACCTTTATCTTTGTACTGGCTATCATCGGCGTTACCTCCAAGAAAGCTAAGCACGGCTCCTTCGGCGGTCTGATCATCGGCCTTTCGCTCACAGGCGTTCATCTCCTCGGAATCAACCTCACCGGTACTTCCGTTAACCCTGCCCGCAGCTTCGGCCCCGCTATGTTCGCAATGTTCGGCGGCAACTTTGATCCCATCGCAGGCCTCTGGGCATTCCTGCTCGGCCCGATGATCGGTGCGGCTCTTGCGGTACTGGCTTATAAATTTATTGAAAGCGATAACCGCAACTTCATAAAATAATCTAAAAAAATTCAGCGGTCGGCTCAATCTGAGCTGACCGCTTTTTTTACTGTATAGGAAACCGTTTCGTTTTGACCCCGCCGTTTCACAGGCGTTTCCGTTAAAG
>ONIJ01000215.1 GCA_900317875.1 uncultured Eubacteriales bacterium | reverse complement strand
TGGCATCTTTTTGTTTATTGGCATATTTTGGTTTCACGCTCAAACTGTAATTTCAGACCGCAGTCAGGCTCTGACCGCGCTCGGCTTCATTCGGAACATTGATTTATATGAACAAAGGCGTTCATTTAGGGTATTTTCCTGAGTGTCGCCTTTTTTGTTTTGCAGTTTGGCAAAATCAAGTTATGAACAGTAAACGAATGGCTCAAAATTTCTCTACCATGTAGGAAACGAGGTAGAAAAATGAACAAAACAGAACAGGAATTGATGACATACATCGAGGAAGAGGACGTCAAATTCATAAGGCTCACCTTCTGCGACGTCCGCGGTGTGCAAAAGAATATTTCCATTCAGCCGAGCGAGCTCGAGAGAGCCTTTGAAAAAGGGATCGGCATAGACGCCTCCTATATTTTCGGCTTCGGCGGAGATTACGGCAAAGACATCTGGCTCCATCCCGAGCCCGACACCATCACCGTTCTCCCGTGGAGACCCGAGCACGGCAAGGTGGTGCGGATGTTCTGCACCCTCACCTACTCCGACGGAAGTCCCGTTGAAACGGACACCCGCTCGTTTCTGCACCGCGCCGTGAGATACGCTCAGTCAAAGGGCTATCGGTTCAACTTCAAATCCGAGCTTCAGTTCTATCTTTTCAAGACGGACGACAGCGGAGATAGCACCGGAATCCCCTATGACAAGGCGGGTTATATGGACATTGCTCCCCTCGACAAGGGTGAAAATGTGCGCCGGGAAATCTGCCTGACGCTCGAGCAGATGGGCATTAAGCCCGAAAGCTCGCACCATGAGGCGGGACCCGGACAGAACGAAATCGATTTCCGCTATGCGGATCCGATCACCGCCGCCGACAACACCGTGACGTTTCTCGGCGTTGTGCGCACCCTAGCAGCCCGAAACGGCCTGTATGCGGACTTCTCACCGAAGCCGATCGAAGGACAGGCGGGCTCGGCGCTTCACATCACCATATCTGTTAAGGCAAACTCAGGAGATGATGTAACGGATTCCGCAATCTCCGGAATCCTTCACAATATAGCCGGAATGACGGTATTTCTCAATCCAACTGCTGATTCTTTTCACCGCTTCGGGCAACACAAGGCTCCAAAATACATTACATGGTCGGAGAGCAACCGCGCTCAGCTTGTATCCGCTCGCCTCAACGAGAACGGAATACGGTGCGCTCAGCTTCGCTCACCCGATCCCGAGGCAAATCCTTACCTTGCCTACGCGCTGATAATATACGCGATTCTGGACGGCATTGACAGCAAAAGAGAGCTGCCGAAGCCCGTCGACGAAGATTTCCTGCAGTCTCAGAGCGAAATTCAGGAGGAACCCGCAAGGCTTCCCGATAATCTGGAAAGCGCACGCGTTGAAGCGAAAAAATCTCCATTCATCAATCAATTCGTTCCCTCGTCCATTATCCGGCTATACTGCGCAAATTAAATAGCCTGAAATAATTAGGAGAAAGGAGAGCGGATTTGAGTTTCGTGGAACGTCATTACAGAATTCTTCTGGTTTCGTCCGGAGAGAAATTTATCAGGGAAATGAGCGCTCTCCTGCAAGGCGGTCTGTATCAGACAGACAACTCTCAAAGCGCTTCAGACGCGCGCTGCAAAATGCTCGAAAAGCAGTACGACATCGTAATCGTCAACGCTCCCCTGATCGACGAGTTCGGTTCAAGGCTCTGCATTGACGCGAGCCAGAACAACGGAACGATCGCGGGCATATTTGCCGCGAACGACACGTTTGAAGAAATCTACGCAAAGGAATCCCTTCAGGGAGTATTCGTGATTCCAAAGCCCACCTCAAGAATGCTGGTGTCCCAGGCGCTTTCGCTTATGATATGCGCGAGAGAACGCCTGCGCAACGCCGAAAAAAAGGCCGTCAAGGCCGAAAGCAAGCTCGACGAGATCCGAATCGTCAACAAGGCGAAATGGATGCTTATCGACCACGAGGGCTTCAGCGAGGCGGAAGCCCACCGCTACATCGAGAAATCCGCGATGGACGCGGGCATAACCAAAAGGCTCGTGGCTCAACTTATTATCGACAGTTACCTTAAATGATTGTATATACTTCTCTTACCTGTGCAGGGTGCGCTCACATCTACCCGTTACCCTGCACCCCCTTAATTTGCTATCCGACCGGATAGGTTTAACGTATGACAACGCAGCGGCGCATTTCCCTTCG
Source organism: uncultured Eubacteriales bacterium (assembly GCA_900317875.1). GTDB lineage: Bacteria > Bacillota > Clostridia > Oscillospirales > Acutalibacteraceae > Ruminococcoides. Next base: position 1,319 of record ONIJ01000215.1, on the reverse strand, counting down.
GGGAGGTGCGTCGCTGTGTTTTTGCGGGATTTTCTACAGTCCGGAGCAGAATTAACCGCTTGAAATTTTTAGAAAAATCTGCTATAATGAATTCAATGTGAGTAGCTTTAAGGCGTAAGTCCGACATTTCGGGCTTACGCCTTTTTTGCATATCAGGAGGTAATTACTATGGAAAATCATTCATTCCTCGCAGAGGAAAAGGTCGGCAGGCTGATGAAAAAATACGCTGTGCCGTGTATTATTTCGCTGCTTGTCGGCGCATTGTACAATATCGTCGATCAGATATTTATCGCCAATGCCGATTATCTCGGCTCCTACGGCAACGCGGCTAATACGGTCGTGTTTCCGCTGACGGTGATTGCGCTCGGCGTCGCAGTCATGATCGGCGACGGCTGCTGTGCATTTGTCAGTATATCACTGGGCGCAAAGGAAACGAGCAACGCGAAGCGCAGCGTCGGTAATTCGATTCTGTTGTGCGTTGTCGGAAGCGTGCTGCTGACGGCTGTTTATCTGATTTTTGCAGATCCGATTTTGTCCGCTTTCGGCGGCAAAGTCAACGAGGATACCTTTCGCTTGTCAAAGGAATACTTCTTCTGGATTGCGCTCGGCGTGCCGTTCTATATGTTCGGTCAGGCGATGAATCCTATCATCCGCGCCGACGGAAACCCGAAATTCGCTATGATTTCAACCTTAGCGGGCGCATTTGCAAATATCATTCTTGACCCTGTGTTTATCTTTGCTTTCAAATGGGGTATGCCGGGCGCGGCTGTGGCTACCGTTATCGGACAGATTGTTACAACCGTCCTTGCTGTGGCGTATCTTTGCCGTGCAAAGGTCATCAAGCCGTGCTTTGGTGACTTTCGGCTGAAAGGAAATATCGTCAGACGTACACTTTCGCTCGGTTTGTGCAGTTTTCTCGCTCAGATTTCGCTTGTTGCGGCAATGGCTGCGATCAATAATATGATACGGCAGTACGGTGCGGCAGACGCGATTTTCGGTCGGGAACAGTTTGCCCAGATACCGATGGCGGTGGTCGGAATCGTAATGAAGTTCTTTCAGATCGTCATTTCCGTTGTGATCGGTATGGCGGCAGGATGTATCCCGATTGTCGGCTACAATATGGGAGCAAAGCTCAACCGGCGCGTGGGAGAGCTGTTTACGAAACTGTTGATTGCAGAGGCTTGCGTTGGCGCTGCCGCACTGCTGATTGTAGAGTTGTTCCCGAATATGCTGATTAACATTTTCGGCGCGGCAAATGAGAGCGTATATTACACCGATTTTGCGGTCAAAGCGTTCCGCATATACCTTTGTATGATGAT
>ONIJ01000216.1 GCA_900317875.1 uncultured Eubacteriales bacterium | reverse complement strand
GGTCGCCGGCACCAAAAAAGTGTTACCCTTTTGAGGGTAACACTTTTTTATTATACAAGCAATGAGACGACGAGAAACGTGACGTTTCATTCAGTCTATAGATAAAACGGCATATTCTATTCGTCGGTCTAACGGCACAATTTAGAACGCGAAAAATAAAACTTTTCCGAACTCTCTACTCAGGCCGCGCGATTTGACCGCCGAGGCAGGCGACTTTCATATTTAAAAATTTCCACTTTGCTTGATTTTTTTGGGATAGTTTGGTATAATGATATAGAATACGATTTTAATGTGGGTTCGTTTGCGATATATGAAAATTATCGCCCTGAAGTAACGGTCAAAAATCCAGTATTTATCGGAAAAACTGCCAAAAATGACCGCAAAAAACGAGGAAAAAACGGCAAGAGAGAAAACCGTATGAGAGGGAGGAAATTTATGAATTCTTTTGGCGACGCATGGGAGCTTATCTGCTCATACTGCAAAACAAAAATCACGGACGTAGCGTACAATACCTGGATCGTCCGCATAAAACCGATGGAGCTTGATTTTGACAGCAACACTGCCTATCTTATAGTCCCCAACGATTTTCACCGTCAAACTATAACTCGCTGCTATATTCCGCTGCTCAACGAGGCTTTTGAGGCTATCTTTGACAACAAATTCGAGATCGCACTCAAAATTCCCGAGGAGGTCGAGCAGTCAATAACCGACAACAAAAAGACCGAGGAAGAAAATAACAGCAACTATGAATATACCTTCGATACCTTTATCGTAGGATCATCAAACAACTTTGCACACGCCGCATGTATGGCAGTTGCTACAAATCCGTCCAACGCTTATAATCCTCTGTTTTTGTACGGAAACTCAGGTCTGGGAAAAACTCATCTGCTTTTCGCCATTCAAAACGAAATCAAGAAGAACTATCCCGAAAAGAACATCTGCTACATAAAAATCGACGACTTTATCAATGAGCTGGTCGAATCTCTCAAAATGAAAACCATGATTGAGTTCCGCCAGAAATACCGCCAGGTAGACGTTCTTCTCGTTGACGACGTTCAGTTTCTGGGCGGCAAGGAAGGAATGCAGGAGGAATTCTTCCATACCTTCAACGCTCTCTATGACGCTCACAAGCAGATCGTTTTAACCTCTGACCGTCCGCCGAAGGAAATCAAAACCCTTGCCGACCGTCTGCGTTCACGCTTTGAGCAGGATCTCATCGCCGACATTCAGCCTCCCGATATTGAAACCAGAATTGCGATTATCAAGCGCAAGGCTGAGCTGCTCGACGTGGAGCTTTCAAACGAGGTCTGCGAGTTCATCGCGTCCAAGCTCAAATCAAATATCCGCCAGCTCGAGGGCACGGTCAAAAAACTCAAGGCAAAATATCTTCTGACTCACGAACGGATCACAATCTCGTCCGCTCAGGAGGTCATCGCCGACATTCTCAATAACGACGTGCCGCCTGAGGTGACGATCGAGAGAATCATCGACGAGGTGGCGCGCACCTACGGCGTATCCGCAGACGAGATCCGCTCTCAGAAAAATAAGAGCGCAAACATCAGCAACGCACGCCACATCGCAATATACATTGCCCGCGAAATGACAACCCTTCCCATGGTAAACATCGGCGAGGAGTTTGGCGGCAGACACTATTCAACGATTATCTACTCCGTAAATAAGGTCAAGGCTCTGACCGAAAAGGACAGAAAGGTCAAGGAGCTCGTCGACGATACAATCAAAAATATCCGCGACAGATAGTTTAACAGATAATCCACATATTTTTCAACAGCACTATCGTGTCAGCAATATGCCCTATGAATTAACATTGCTCAACAACGAATCGTTTTACGAAAAGTGAAGGATTATTAAACGATTTTAAAGAATGTTAAACGGCGTGTTAATTTGATGAAAAATGTTAAAAAACCGCTTAACAATTCTTCGAACGCTTTCAATAACTTGCTGTTGAGGAAAAATTCCGATGTAATTGCCAAAAACAGGTACATTTGAAGATTTTAACACCACCTACTAATACTAATAAAAATAATAAAGAATAGACAGGAGAGTAATCACCGTGAAAATTTCGTGTTTGAGAACAGACCTTGTGTCCGCGATTTCAAATGTTTCGAGAGCCGTGTCAACGAAGGCATCGATTCCCGCGTTGGAAGGCGTATTAATAAAGGCATGCGGTGACAGCCTGAATATTTCGGGATATAATCTCGAAATTGGAATTACCACCGACGTAGAGGCTTCCGTAATGAAGGAGGGCGAAATCGTCCTCAGCGCAAAGCTCTTTTTGGACATTGTCCGCAAACTGCCCGAGGAAATCGTCACGATTGAAACCGACGACAGAATGGTTACATACATTACCTGCGGCAAGGTTGATTATCAGATCGTCGGAATGTCATCCGTTGAATATCCCGATCTTCCCACCTTCCAGGAGACCGACAGCATTGAAATCAACTCAAAACTTCTCAGAGATATGATCCGTCAGACTGTTTACGCGGTCAGCGACAATACTGCAAAGCCGATTTATACAGGCTCTCTTTATGAAATTTCCGGAGGTATTCTCAGGATCGTGGCTATCGACGGCTTCAGAATGGCTATCCGCAGCGAAAACGTTTCAAGCGAAAGCAACACCTCTTTTGTGGTTCCCGGCAAAACTCAGCTTGAAGTATTAAAGCTTCTTTCGGACGATGAGGAAAACATACGCATTCTTGTCGGTCAGCGTCACATCACATTTATGATCAACAGCTACAGCGTCATTTCACGCCTGATTGAGGGTTCCTTCCTCGATTACAAATCCACCATTCCCGCCAGCGAAAAAACCGAGCTGGTAATAAATACGAGAATGATGATCGACTCGGTCGAAAGAATGTCGCTTCTCAACAGCGACAGGATCCAAAGTCCCGTAAGATGCAAGTTCAACGAAAATGAAATACGTCTGTCATGCGCTTCCGCGGTCGGCAGAGCAAACGATGTGATTTCGGTACCGATCATCGGCGAAAGCGTTGAAATAGGCTTCAATAACCGCTATATGCTCGAAGCGCTTAGAAACACCGATACCGACGAGGTAAAAATCGTTCTCAACGGCCCTATTTCTCCTATCGTCATCAAGCCTGTCAAGGGCGACAGCTTTCTGAGCATCGTGGTTCCCGTGAGGTTGGCAAATGAAGGTTGAGAGAATTTGGATCGAAAGCGAGTTCATCCGTCTTCAGGATTTGCTGAAGCTCAGCGGATTGTGCAGCACGGGCGGAATGGCAAAGGTCGTCATTCAGAACGGTGAGGTCAACGTCAACGGTGAGACCTGCACAATGCGCGGAAAAAAGATGAGGGCAGGCGACTGCGCCGAGTATGAAGATACAAAAATTGAAGTAGAACAGAAAAGTGAAGGTTAATAGAATCGGTTTCAAAAATTTCAGAAACCTTGCCGACTGTGAAATATTTCCCTGTGACGGAGTTAATGTGATTTACGGCGACAACGCTCAGGGAAAAACAAATATAATCGAAGCGCTCTGGCTGTTTTGCGGAGGTCATTCCTTTCGCACCTCAAAGGACAGCGAGGTAATAAGGTGGAATGAGGATTTTGCAAGGCTTGAACTCAATTTCTACGGTCAGGGCAGAGATCAGCGCGCGAGCCTTAGCTTCACCCCTAAAAAAAAGACGGTGAACATAAACGGAGTCGAAAAAAATTCCGCCGCAGCGCTGATTGAAAAATTCTGCGCGGTGGTTTTTTCTCCCGAGCACCTCAACCTCATAAAAAGAGGACCGGGCGAAAGGCGGCGCTTTATCGACAGCGCAATCTGCCGCGAAAAACTGAAAAACGCGGTTATTCTGTCAAAGTATAACCGAATGCTCACACAGCGCAACGCCCTGCTCAAGGATATTTTCCGCAAGCCTTATCTGGAGGACACTCTGGAGATCTGGGATGCCCAGCTCGTGGAATACGGCTCGCTGCTCATCAGCAAGCGGCTGGAATATATGAGGACACTGTCTGAAAAGGCGAAGATTTTTCACGGTGGGATCTCAAAGGGCAAGGAAGAGCTGAGCGTGAGATATATTTCCACCGAGGATATATCCGACGGCGACAGCCTTGAAGAAATAAAGCGAAAATTTGTGCAGCGCTGTGAAAAAAACAGAAAAAATGACATCAATCTCGGCGTGACTCTCTCGGGGCCGCACCGCGATGATATTGAAATATTGATCAACGATAAGAACGCCAAATCCTTCGGTTCGCAAGGTCAGCAGCGCAGCGCCGTGCTGTCCTTAAAGCTCGCCGAGGCCGCGGCGCTGAAGGAAAGAATGGGCGAGGAGCCCGTTATTCTGCTGGACGACGTTTTGTCGGAGCTCGACGGAAGCCGTCAGGATTTTCTCCTAAACGAGCTTAAGGGCTGTCAGGTTTTCATAACCTGCTGTGAAAAATCCAACAAGGAACAGCTCAGACAGGGAAAAATCTTCAATGTCAGCAGGGGAGAGATTTCCGAATAGAGGTTTTATGTACTTACATTTAGGCGGAGATACGGTTATTGACACCGAAAATATTGTGGCGATGTTTGACATCGACGCCTGCACAATCTCAAAAAAAACAAGAGATTTTCTCGCCGCGGCTCAAAAAAGCGGAGAGGTCGTAAACGTTTCCTTTGAACTGCCGCGCTCGTTTGTGGTGTGCAGCGAAGGCGGAAAAACAACGGTTTATATCTCACAGCTATCTACAAAAACACTCAGCAAAAGAAGATACAGCTTTTAAATATTACGGATTAGAGGAAGCATATGAAAAGAAGAAGACAAAGATGTCCCTACTGCGGAAAGAGAATGTCTTATTTTTCGGCATTTTCAAGCAGAAGAAAAGCAGAATTTGTGTGTACCAGATGCGGCAAGGAAAGCAGAGTGGTGATTTCAAAAGTCATCATCCCAATTTATATTATTGTCGCGGTATTATCCCTATCTATTATGGGAGTCTGGATAAAAATGAATTATCTGAGCAATCCGTTAGGAATCCTTTTGGTAACGGTACCGTTCGTTATTTTTCTGTTTGTCACGCCGAAATTTGTCAGCCTTGAACCCTTGAAAAAATATCAGAAGTCAATGGAGGCAAAGAAGGCGGGCAAGGAATTTTCCGACAATCTCAATGCGTTCGAGTTGGATGATGAGGTAAGCAGCTCGCTTGAAAACAGCGGTCAGTTTAAAATCAATTCGGAACTGTTCAATCAGATCAAGGCGGAAAGAAACTCGTCAAAGGAGCAGCTCGAAAGCGACGATTTGGTTTCAAATTCGAATATTATCAACAATGAGGACTATGTCAGCATCATCGACGATGTAAGGGAGGATCACGTAAAAACCACCTCCTATCCTCTCAAAAAAATTCATTCCGAGGGAACGAAAATCGAGCGTCCCCGTCACTATCTGAGTGAGAAGGATGAAACCTTTGAGGAGGACTTCTCCGAAGAATTAACGGAGGATTACGACGACGTAAAAGAATATAAAAAGCCTGAAACCAACAAGTATTCGGGCAACAGAAGGTTTTGACGATGAAGCTGTATCCTGCCCAATCCGAATGTCCTTACTGTCACACTGTTTACAGGTATTCGGATTTACGAAAGCTGAAAAATGCAAAAACAAAGGAATGCTATCACTGTAAAAAAACTTTTCAAATATCAAAGCGGAGCGTCTGGTCGCTCGCGGCGGGAATTTTAATAATATATTCGATTATAAACGGAGTCGCAATCGGTTTAATGAACACGATAAACATTTTTCCCCTGTTTATAATGAATCTTATTCCCGCGTTTGCGGCGCTGCTGCTCTACCCGTATTATCTGGAATTTAAAAAGTCAGACAAAAAAGATATTAAAAGCAAAAAAAGAAAGAAATAATGCGAATAACGGAGGGTTTTGTTTTGGAGAATATGGAACATAACGAAAATATCGAAGGTTTGGAAGCTACCGAAAACGGAATAGAAATCACAAAGGTGGAACAGGAATACGGCGCTGATGAAATCCAGGTTCTCGAGGGACTTGAAGCGGTAAGAAAGCGCCCCGGTATGTATATCGGTTCCACAGGTCCCAGAGGTCTTCATCACTTAGTCTATGAAATCGTGGACAATTCAATCGACGAAGCGCTCGCGGGCTATTGCTCAAAAATCGACGTTGTCATCGAGGACGGAGATATTATCCGCGTTTCCGATAACGGCCGCGGTATTCCCGTAGGCGTAAACAGCAAAACGGGTTTGCCCGCAGTAACGGTAGTTTTCACCGTTCTTCACGCCGGCGGAAAATTCGGCGGCGGCGGATACAAGGTTTCGGGCGGTCTCCACGGCGTAGGCGCCTCTGTTGTTAACGCGCTGTCCGAATGGCTCGAGGTAAAGGTCTGCGACGGCGAGGATGTTTATTTTCAGCGTTATGAGCGCGGAAAGATCATCAACGAGCTCCAAAAGATCGGCAAATCCGACGTCAAGGGAACCGAGGTTCGTTTTAAAGCAGATCCCGAAATTTTTCAGGAAACCACAGTCTACGATTACTCCGTGCTTGAGCGCCGGCTCAGAGAGCAGGCGTTCCTCAATGCGGGCGTACATATCGAGCTCCGCGACGAGCGTGATCCCGAGGCTGTTATTAAAAATAATTTTCACTATGAGGGCGGCATAAGGAGCTTTGTTGAGTTCATTCACAAAAAGCGTTCCCTCGAGGTCATTCATCCCGATATTATCTATTTTGCATCGAAAAACGACGAGGACACTGTCGCGGTCGAAATCGCAATGCAGTACAATGAGAGCTACAACGAAAATCTGCTGACCTTTGCAAATAACATTCACACCACCGACGGCGGTACTCACGAGGAGGGCTTCAAGCGCGCTCTTACCTACGTGATGAACGATTATGCGCGCAAGTTCGGCAAGCTCAAGGAAAACGACAAGAATCTCAGCGGCGAGGACGTCCGCGAAGGTCTTACGGCAATCATCAGCGTAAAGCTCAAGGAAGCGCAGTTTGAAGGACAAACCAAGGCTAAACTCGGCAATACCGAGGTGCGCACAATGGTTGACAAGCTCCTGCGCGACAAGCTGATGACATATCTCGAAGAAAACCCGGCGGTCGCCAGGGCGATTTTTGACAAGGCGCTCGCCTCGGCAAGAGCCAGAGAGGCGGCGCGCAAGGCGAGAGAGAACGTGAGAAGAAAATCCGCTCTCGAATCCGCACAGCTGCCCGGAAAGCTCGCTGACTGCCAGTCGCGCGACAGCAGCGAAACAGAAATTTTCATCGTCGAGGGAGACTCGGCGGGCGGCTCCGCAAAGGGAGGCCGCAACCGCAGAATCCAGGCTATCCTTCCTCTGTGGGGAAAAATGCTCAACGTTGAAAAAGCGAGGATCGACAAGGTTTACGGAAACGACAAGCTGATGCCCGTGATCACCGCGCTCGGAACAGGAATCGGCGACGAGTTCGACATTGAAAAGCTCCGCTACGACAAGGTTATCATTATGGCGGATGCCGACGTCGACGGCTCACATATCCGCACTCTCCTTCTCACCTTCTTCTTCCGCTATATGCGTCCGCTCGTTGAAACGGGACACGTGTATATCGCTCAGCCTCCGCTCTACAGAATTACAAAGGGCAAGGAGCACAAGTACGCTTACTCCGATTTGGAGCGCGACCAGATTTTGGCGGGAATCGAAGGAAAAACCGAAATTCAGCGCTACAAAGGTCTTGGTGAGATGGACTCCGACCAGCTCTGGGAAACTACTATGAATCCCGACTCCCGTCTTATGCTCCGCGTCGAGCTTTCCGACGCCGAGGCGGCGGACGAAACCTTCACGATCCTTATGGGCGACAAGGTTGAGCCGCGCAGGGAGTTTATTGAAAAGAACGCGAAATACGTTCAGAATCTTGATGTATAAAGAGGTGTTTTTATGCATTCCAAAACATATATTACCGTAAGATATGCCGAAACCGATAAAATGGGAGTGGCTCATCACGCCAACTATCCGATATGGTATGAAATCGGCAGAACCGACTTTATAAAAATGTTCGGCACAAGCTACAGTGAAATGGAGGAAGCGGGCGTAATGACACCCGTTTTGAACCTCACCTGTCACTACGGCAAGCCCGCGATGTTTGAGGACAAGCTGATCGTGCGCACCTGGTGCATTCATATGACCGCAGCCCGGATCGAATTTGCCTATTCAATCAAAAAAATTCTCGACAACGGCACCGAGGTTGAGCTCGGCTACGGCACGACCGAGCACGGTGTTGTGGACGCTAAAACCTTCAAGCCCTGCAACATCAAAAAGAAGCTGCCGCAGCTCTATGAAAAAATGAACGAAAGCATCAAGATTATCTAAGTAAGCAGAGGTATTGTAAATGGATGGACAGAACAGCGAACAGTTGAATAACAAAAGAATAATAGACGTCGACCTGCAAAATGAAATGCGAAAGAGCTTTCTCGACTACTCGATGAGCGTTATCGTCGCGCGTGCGCTTCCCGATGTGCGCGACGGCTTAAAGCCCGTTCACAGGCGTATTCTCTACACAATGTACGAGAGAGGTCTGGAGCCATCAAAGCCCTATCATAAGTGTGCCGACACCGTCGGATCCGTGCTCGGTTCCTATCACCCTCACGGCGACGCTTCGGTTTATGACGCGATGGTGCGCCTCGCTCAGGACTTCTCAATGAGATATATGCTCGTCGACGGTCACGGAAACTTCGGTTCGGTCGACGGCGATCCGCCTGCGGCATACAGATACACCGAGGCGCGTATGAGCAAGATCTCGCTGGATATGCTCACCGACATCGACAAGGACACAGTCGATTTCATTCCGAACTACGACGACAGACTGAAGGAGCCGGTTGTACTTCCCAGCCGTTTTCCGAATCTTCTGGTCAACGGCTCCAGCGGTATCGCGGTAGGTATGGCAACCGAAATCCCGCCTCACAACCTCGGTGAAACGATCGACGCCGTGTGCGCCCTGATTGACAATCCCGACGCGGAGCTTCCCAAGCTGATGGAATGTCTGCCCGGTCCTGACTTTCCGACCGGCGGCATTATTATGGGCAGAAGCGGTATCCGCGCCGCCTACGCGACGGGCCGCGGAAGAATCACCGTCCGCGCCAAGACAGAAATCATCGAGGCAAAGAACGGCAGAAACAAAATCATCGTCACCGAGCTGCCCTATAAGGTCAACAAGGCTCGCCTGATTGAAAATATTGCAAACCTCGTAAAGGACAAGCGCCTTGAGGGCATTTCAAATATCGAGGATCACTCCGACCGCGAAGGTATGCACATCGAAATCGACGTAAAGCGAGACGCCTCGCCGCAGATTGTCCTCAACCAGCTTTTCAGTTATACCCAGCTGCAGGTCACCTTCGGAGCGATTATGCTCGCAATCGTCGACGGTCAGCCGAAAATTCTCACCCTCAAGGATATGCTGCGCTGCTACATTGACTTCCAGGAGGAGGTCATTCACCGCAGAACCCAGTACAACCTGAAAAAGGCTATGGACAGGGCACACATTCTGGAGGGCTTGAAGAT
>ONIJ01000218.1 GCA_900317875.1 uncultured Eubacteriales bacterium | reverse complement strand
ACCTCATCCGAGTCGATATAGTACAGAATATAGTGACCGTCCGGATTGTGCGTTTGATCGACGGTGTTGTCGACGAGCAGAGCGGGAATGTTGCTCGGATCGCCCGAGAGCGCGGAGTCGAGGATTTCGAAGACCTCCGAAGTATCCGTAAATCCGCTCACCCGCTGAAGCTCCTGCGCCGCCTGCTCTAACAGCTCGACAGCTTTTCCCTGAGAGGTTTCGCTTATTTCGGCGTTATCGAGCACGGAGCCTCTCACCCGCACCCAAAGCGGAAATTGGAGCGTCAGCACATTGCTGCCGTCGGAAACGCTCACCTCAACGTCCATATCCCCTTTTCTTCCCGAGATGACCGAGTTGTCAAAGGGAACCAGAATGTTTCCGTTTTCATTCACCGTACACGCCACATTATCGCCCAGCAGGATATGCGATTTGCGCATAACATACCGCGCGGTGACCTCGGCGTCCGAGACATCGACCTGTTCACCGTTCTGCACGAGCCTAAGCTCGATCACCTCGCTGTTGCAGTCGTCTGCGTGACCTATGGAAATCAAATCGGGGCCTACTGTTTTTTCAATATCATACTCATAAAAAACCGGTTTTTTATAATTCATATTTCCTCCTGAATTTCAGTTATTTTTTTCAACGGAATACGAATGAGGAGGTTAATCCCTCCTATTTACAAGGGTTTTTTTGGAAAAATTGCATATGAATATGCAATCGCCGCGAGATTTCCGTAAACGCAGCCGAGGTGTTCTTCTGTCTGAAAAAGAACGCAGCCGTGAAAAACGGCTGCGTTCCGAATCATTCTTTCTTCTTTTGTTTTTTGGTTTTTGAAACCGACTTAAGCTCGTGCCTCAAACCCTTTCCGTTTACAAAAATACCGCGGATCGGACGGTAGATATAAAACAGCGGGTGCAGCGTTTTATGCTTATAAAACACGGGAAACTTTTTCCTGTATGCCTCCATATCGGGAAACAGGCGGCTTTTATAGTATCCGAGCCTGCTGTTTGAACCGCTTTTTTCAACATAGTCAAGGTATTCCTTGGAGTAATACTCATCGGCGTTCCCTTTGCCTCCGACACGAAGCACTTCATCCAAAAGAAACCTTTCATCTTCGTTTAAATCCGAAAGGCAAAACTCGTTTGTTCCGCCGAAAATTTTCCGAGCAACGCCTTCAAGGCTACGGGCGAACTGAAGTATTCCGAGTTCATTCAGCTTTTTTGAAACCGCTTCCGCATCCGGCTGCAGCTTGCTGAACGCAGCGTAGATATCCGCCGGAGTCTTGAGTCCCAGACCGCTCTTGACGTAATGCTTGTACGCGTGCGCCATAAGGTAAACGCAGTGATCCTCTTTGCTCATCTCCCTGGCGCAGGACGAAGAAGGCTGCGCCATCAGGTCAGAGGCAAGCCGATTGAAATACGTGTTAAACGCCTTGAATTTCTCGTTGTCATTAAACAGGCGGAAGTGGAACTCAAAGCTGTAAAAAGGCTCCCTGTGAAAGGTGTAATGCACCATAATAGCCGTAGGCTCAAAGGTGTAGCTGAGCGGCTTCACCGCCTGCTCAACTCTTTCGATCGCGCCGGGATCAACGAGAATATCGTTATCGGAAAAATCCCTTGTGCCGTATACAGGGTAAAATCTGTTAACTATGATCCCCTTGAGAGGCACATAGCGAATGTCATTGTCCTCCAAGGCCTGAAAAATGCGCTTGCGTTCAACGTCAAAGGCAAGCGTTTTGCGCACATTTTTCAGCATAGTCTCGCGCCACACCTGCTTCCATTCATCGTCGGATACCATATCGTTGCCGATCAGCACGGACGCAATGACCGGTCGGATGGCGTGCTTGCCCGAAAAGTGCCAAAGCGCTTCCATATCAAGCGGTTCCTTTGAAGGGGTTTGCCCGGTGAACGCGCATTTTAAAATATTGATATAACGCTCATATTCTGTCATTACAAGAAACCCTGCCGATCGTCGTCAGTTGGCTGCTGCAGAAAAAGCTTTGTCCTCCATCAATTTGTGAAGAAGCACATTTACATCCTCCTGCATTTCGATTAATTCGTCAGTGCTGTTTTTCAGCTCATACGGAACGATGCGAACCTCCGTGTCCTTGTACTTTCCGAGCAGGTCGCCGTCTTTTCCGCCGAACACAATATCAAACAGCTTCTCATCTCCGCAGGAAAACAGAACCCTGTCGCTCTTGACCTCGGTTTTCACCTTGCTCTGCCACTTAGAGGGATAGTACAGTGATACAACTCCGGTCTTTATTTCAAAAACGTTTTTTTCTTTTTCTTTTTCATCGTCCACCGCAGATCCCTCGGTTGTTGTCTCTGACGCGCTTTCAAAGCCGTAGTCCTTTTTGAGGAAGGATACCAGAACGTTAACGTCGTCCTGCATCTGCATATAGGTGTTGATGTTTTCGGATTTTTTGTCGATTTCGCCCTCAACGATATTCAGAGTGTGGTTTTTGCCGTCCGAGGTAAACGATCCGAGCCTGTAGCCCTGCTCGGAGTCAAAAAGAAGGTCAAACAGCTTAACCTTTTCGTTTTCCGCGGTAAAGCTGACGGTCTGCTTTTCTGCCTTAACGCTCACCTTGCCCTCCCAGTACTTCGGGTATCTGAGCTCAGCGTAGTCGGTCTTGATCGTAAACACCTCGATTTCCGTATCCTTATCAATAACGGAATCGGGAGTGGCGATCACAAATGAGGACTCCGAGGATTCGCTGCTTTCGCTTGTTTTGCTGTTATTACCGCTGCTGCATCCCGCCGTTATTGAAAGCGAGAGCGCCGCTGTAATAAACAGCGCAATGATCTTTTTCATAATACCACCGTTCCTTTATTTTCCGTCGAAGCCGACGGAGGTTTTTGTTCTTAATCGTCTGAAAATATACCTGATATATCTGAATACATAAAGCGGCGTCACACGGTTCTGAAACAGGATCTTAAGCCCCGAAAAAGGTTTTTTCTTGGAAACCGCAACGCGGCACCTTTCGAGCGAGATAACCGAGATAACCCTTTTTTTGTCCTTTTTATCAAGCTTGTCGATGCGCGGCGCAAATTTTTCAAGATAATATTTTGCGTAGCCGTCGATCGTCTTAAACGAGCGCTGCGTGCGGGTTCCCGCCTGACGGATCTCGATGAGTGTTTCATCGATGTACGCTATCTTGTGGTTTTCAAGGGCGCGCGCCAGAAATTCGATATCCTGATTGCGCTGAAAGCTTTCATCAAAGCCGCCGATTTCATCAACAACGGATTTTTTCAAGAAGAGATTAGAGCTTGCGCCTATAAAAAACGTTCTCATTAGCGCCTGCAAATAGCAGTTGCCGCTTCGTGTCTCGCCGGATTTTTCGGCGGTGCCGTTAGGCTTTTTTATAATAAATGCGCTGTAGCACACTCCGTAGCTTTCGTCGAGCGCTTCAAGAGTCTCGACGCATTTTGAGATCTTTTCCGGCAAAAAGACATCATCGTCATCCAGATAAGCCAGATATTTTCCCGAGGAAGCTCGCCAGCCCGTGTTGCGGGCGGCCGAACCGTTGCGGTTCTCCTTGTGCCTGATATATCTGACGCGCGGATCTCCCTCGTAGCGGCTCATGGTCGCTGAAGTTTCCGCACGCGACTCCGAGCCGGGATTGTTGTCGTCAACGACCAGGATCTCGATTTCGGGATAGGTTTGTCCGAGCACCGAATCAATGCTTTTGTCAAGGAAGGATGCGCGTCCGTAGGTAGGTATAATAACTGAGACGAGCGGATAGTTTTTTTCGGATTTCAATTCAATTCACACGTCCTCGAATTTATTTTTTTCTGAAGCTCACAATGCTGAACATTGTTTTAAAGGTTCCAATCATCTTGGCACGGAAGATCGCCAAACCGAACAGAGTGGTGATTACCACGACAATTCCTGCTGCAGCAAGCGCCCAGATAAGCCACGACATATATCCGTGAATGTGCGACAGTGGCAAAAAGCTGCACACAAGCATACTGCACACCGCGGAAAGCGCGGAAAAGATGAAGCAAATAACAAGGCTGCTCCTGCTCCTTTTCACGATATTCCTGCACACAAACAGGTGGTATCGGATCGTGCGGTAACCTATCGCAACGATCGTACCGAGCACGATTCCGTTCAGTCCCAGGAAAAATACCGAGGATACCGACAGGACGATATTGATAATCGCCTCCGCAAACGCTCCGTTTCGGGTTTTCTTAAACTCGCCCGCGGCATAAACGAGCTGCTCGTACGGGATTTTCATACACATAAAGTAAACGGAAATGCAAACCAGATACGCGAAAACGGGCTGAAGATAATTTACGTCCTTGATTCCGGAAGTATAGACCGAAATGAACGGAACAAACATCACCGCCGTTGTGACGAGCAGCACCGTCGACACAAAGCATATCAGAAGCTCAAACTGGGCAAAGCGTTTTTTCAGCAGCTTGTGCTCTTTTTTTGCGATCATATTTCCGAATGCGGCAGTGGTGCCCGAGCCGATCGCGATAACGACCTTTTTGACAGCGTTCGCCACCATATAATAGATCGTGTAAACGGATACCTCCCTGATGTTGAGGAAGATAGTGGCGATGATGATGTCGGTATTCAGGTTTATGAAATTCGCCACCTGATGTCCGAAAGCATCCCAACGTTCGCCGATAATATCATAATTAGGCTTTATGCGGGGATTTATTCTGTAATGCTTCTTTACCCAGATATTATAGAATACCGGAGCGATAATAAACACGAACGCGCTTCCGAGCTTTACGGCGTGGATTCCGAAGCCCATTACGATCATCACCGAGGCGACGACCGTGTTCAGCAGCGTGGTGACAATGTTTGCGATCGAAATGATGTAGTTGCGCTGATCCGCCTGAATGACCATCTGGTAAGAAAGGCCGAAGAAGTACTGCACAAAGGTGCTTATCGAGAGGATAAGCGCCAGAGTAAAGGCAAACATCCAGTCAAACTCATCGGAAACCAAAAACGGGTAAAGCGCGGAAAAAACGACGATCGACGCGGAAAAGATCAGCGCAACCCTGCGCATAAAGCCGGACGTAGCGTTTACGATCGCGCTTATCCCCTCGGAATCGTTCTCCGCGAGAGGCTTATAAAGCGCCGCGCGGGTAACGCTGCCTATTCCCGATTTCAGCAGGGCGACGCAGCTTATAAACTGAGAAATGGAGGATGTGATTCCGTTGTACGCCGAACCGAAATACGAAAGGATCAGGCGCGGCAGAATAAAGCTGCAAACAGCGGTTACAACTTCCAAAATCAGCTCAAAGCCGGTATTCAATAATGCTTTTTTTGATCTGGATTTAGCCAAAAACTCACCCTTTTAACAGTTTGGATTTTCCTGAAAGAAAACGGCTTATCTGACGCGCCACGCTCGCCTGAGAACAGGTTTCAAGACATTTTTCGGATATTTCACCGAGGTTGTAATCAGAGTAATTTTCATAAATATGCTTAAGCGCGGCAACGAGCTGCGGCTTGCTGTCGATATCGGTCAAAACGCCGAAGCAGTCGTCCCAGTCGGCCGAAAAGCCGCCGTGGCGCGTTGATACAACAGGTCTGCCCACGGCAAGCGCCTCGCGGTAAACCAGACCGTAGGTCTCGGCGCGGCTTGCAAGCGCAAAAGCGTCGCAGCTTCGGTATTCCCGCAGGGTATCTTCTCTTGAAAGCTGCCCGATAAGGGAGATCCTGCCGCTCATATTTTTTGTATTAATCAGGGAGCAAAGCCTTTCGCGCTCCTCTCCCGAACCGCCGATACGGAGCTTGACGGAAGGTTCTTCGGGAAACGCCTCCGCAAACGCCTCAATGAGCAAATCAAAGCGCTTTCTCTCCAAAAGATTTCCGCATGAAAAAAATACAAAATCATCGTGCGGAACCGGCGGACAGTAAACAAAGCCGGGATGGATCATATTTGAGATCACGGTGATCTCTCCGTCAAATCCCGTTTTTTCAATGATCGATCGCTTCAGGCCCTCCGACACACACAAAAAACCGTCCGCGCCCTCAACTGCCTTTTTAAGGCAGCGCAGCAGCGCAGCGTCGACGCGTTCCTGCATAAGACCGCTGTAGTGCTCCTGGATGACAAGCGGTATCCTTGTCTTTT
>ONIJ01000219.1 GCA_900317875.1 uncultured Eubacteriales bacterium | reverse complement strand
TTACAGCGCGCTATGGTTCGCAGCGGCTTTGAGCCGATCGACTGCGAATGGTGGCACTTTACCCTAAAGGATGAACAGTATCCGGATACGTATTTCGAGTTCCCCGTCTCTGCGGAGTATTTGAGAAGATAAAAGCAGCGTGACACTGCACCCACTCCCGCCTTTGAAAAAAACCGCCCTGCCGAGTGATTCGGCAGGGCGGCGTTGTGTTTGTTATGAAAAATTTAATAATCCGAATAATCATCGTATAAAAAGTCAGCCCAATAATACTGGCTCATATACTCGTTCTGATACGCGTTGACCGCGCCCGCGTCAAGCTCCTTAAAGCGGTAATAGTCGCAGTCGAGTACGTCGGGATTAACGGCTAAAGCGTTGTAGCTGCGCACCACCGCATCCTCCGCGCCGACGGCTTTCAGGCTTTTGATCATCGCGTAAATGTAGGTTTGCAAAAGGTTTTGCAGCTTTTTCTCATACGGCTCGTCCTCAAAGATCGCGGCGAATATCTCGCGCGTGGTGCAGGAGCTTCCCTGCTTGTGAACGAGATAGGCGAATACCTCCTTTGCCTTGCTGCGCTCAAAGCGGACGTGCGCGCCGTCGGGTGTGAAAACGTCAAAGTTGCCAAAGCACTGCACGCGCAGCTTCGCGTTTTTCTTCGGAACGATCGGAAAACGCAGGTCATTAAGCTCCTGCTCGATCTTTTCCTTGGTGACGGGCTTCATAATATAGCCCGAGGCGTGCAGGCTCATGGCTTCGCCTGCGTACTCCGAAAAGCCCGTAACAAAGATAATATTCATCTTAGGATTGACGGCTTTCAGCTCCTTCGCAAGCTCCACGCCGTTCATGCCGCGCATATGAATATCCAAAAAAGCGATGTCACAGCCGTTCTTCCGCGCGTCCTCAAGCAAATCCGCCTGCTTTCTGTGGGCGGTGAGTTCCGCGTCGGGGCGCGCTTCTTTTATTGCCATTTCAAGCATTTTGAGCATTAAAGGCTCGTCGTCCACACATAACATTCTCATTGTCCGCTTTCCTCCTTCTTGGGGATGATCACCCTTGCCGTCGTGCCTTTGCCGACAGCACTTTCTATGATAACTTCGCCGCCGCACATTTCCTTGATGCGGCGCTTTGTGTTTTCCACTCCGACGTGGCTTCTGCCGTCATCCTTTTTCTCAGCTGTCGTGTCAAAGCCCACGCCGTCATCTTCGATGATCACTTCATAAGCGTTATCGGTTTCCCGGGTGGAAATCTTTACCGTGCCGCCGTCCTCCTTCATTCCGACGCCGTGTTTGACAGCATTTTCAACAAGCGGCTGAATGGACAGCAAGGGAATCTCAAAATCCGCAGCTTGGATATCGTACTCAATATTCAGCTGGTCGTCAAAGCGCAGCTTTTCAATATATAAGTATTTTTTTAGGTGCTCCAGCTCCCTCGAAAAGGGAACGGGAGCCGTTTGTTTGAGTGAATCCATATTGCCGCGCAGATAGTCCGAGAACGTCACCGTCGCTGTATACGCGGTGTCGGGATTGAGCTTGCAGAGTATCGCGATGGACGACAGCGCGTTGTACATAAAGTGTGGTCTGATTTGGCTGACCATCACGCTGACCTTCGCTTCGTAAAGCTCGCGCTGTACCTGTTGATAGTGAATCGCCTCTTTATACTGACGGCGAAAATCCATTCCGAACCTCACCATTTGGTAGATGATCGTGATCGCAAGTCCGAACCGCAGGTGCGCTCCG
This sequence comes from uncultured Eubacteriales bacterium, assembly GCA_900317875.1. Lineage (GTDB taxonomy): Bacteria > Bacillota > Clostridia > Oscillospirales > Acutalibacteraceae > Ruminococcoides. The sequence continues at coordinate 2,136 of ONIJ01000219.1, read as the reverse complement.
CCGGGGATATGCAGATAGATATCAAGAAGATCGATGCTCATAAACGCACAGAGAGGGATCCATGAGATCAAATAATCAATGAGCTCAAACCTCTTTTTTTCGCGTATCTCTGTGATCAAAAGGATCACCATCACCGCGGCACAGACGATCATTGCGATATATATAGAGCCTGACGTCGCCATCATATCCGCGACATTTGTCATCTGTAAAACGATATTCGTGACCGTCAGTGCAAAGAATGCCGTTATGGCAGCGGTAACGATGTTTTTCGTTATTTTTTTGCGCAGCAGCGACCTGAGATAGATGAATACGGCAAGAACAAATAGACACAGGCACACCTTGTCTGTCATCATACAGACAGTAGGGTCTATGATCCACAGATTTATATAGTCGCTGGTTTTGCCGACGACCATATACAATCCAGCAAAGAAGCACAGCGCTCCGAAAGCGATGTAGCGCAAATTGATTCGCCACAGCAGTCCGCTTGCGATCGGAAAGAAGAAAACGCCGAAGAAGCACACCAGCATGAACATCAATACAGGTGCAAGCGCCTCAAAAACTAAGGTCTGGTAAATGCCGTCGGAATAGCTCGTCAGCACATAAAAGCAGTCGGAAAAGTTCTCGGTCGTCAAGTCATAGGGGAACTCTACCTCCAGCGTGAGCTCTTCGTCGTTTTGAAATCTCTTTTCAAACTCGAGGTATTCCTGATTTACATAATACCCCGGCGTGTTTTTTAAGTGATCGCCGATATAAGGGCTGTCGGGGTAATCATCCTCCGCTCTCCGGTCATACGCGTCGATGATCTTACCGTTTGCGTCGTAGATGGTGTACCACACGTTTTTTGAGATAATGTTCATCATTCGGTAAGAATTGATTTTCTTGATCATTTTCCCCTTAAAGACCGCCTTGTGAAAATGCTCGTCGATTGGCTTGCTGTTATCAATCGTCTGCCATTCTCCTCCGTCAAGGGAATAGGTGCCTTCCAGCATGACCGTGAATCTCTTGGTTGTTTCAAACGGCTGAAACGCCCTGACGTTTTGCCAAACCACCCAGCCGAGCAGTATGAGGATCAGCGCGGCGACTGCCGTTATCCATATTCTGCCTTTTAATATTTTCATAGCAACCCCTGCCTTTTCTTCCATTATAACCGCAAAAAGAAAAAAATAAAAGATTTTTTTTAAATTTTAAAAAATGTCTGATATTTGCAAAGAAGTTGCAAAGATCGACCTGTTACAATAAAGTCACAACAAAAGCAAAGGAGATAAACACTATGAAAAATACAAATATCATCACAACACCCAATAATACCAATACAACACATTCAAAGGGAGTGAACAACATGAAAAAGACAAGCAGAATCAAGACAAGGATCATCGCAGGCGTACTTTCCGCCGTCACTGTATTCTCGGTTGGTACGATCGCAATGACAAGCGCATCAGCCGCGCAAAGCAATGTTGAAGTAACCCGATACAAGGGCAACACCCTCTACTATTCGGACGACTATTTCAGACATTCATCAGATGTATACGATTCGCACCTGGCAACGCTGTCCTGCATCATGACGAATTTTTCGGTACCGCTCAACAATCCCAAAAGCATCGACGATCAAAGCTGGTACCTCTCACAGCCCGAAAGATTATACGGCTTCTTTTCCTCAATCGGCTTTAAGGACTTTGAAACAAACGAAGACTATGAAAAGAGAAGCGAGTTTGATACCATCGGCGTCGCAGCCGCAAACAGACAGGTAGACGACTACACCGTGATCGGCGTCGGCATCCGTTCCGGCGGTTACTTCCGTGAATGGGCAAACAACGTATACCTCGGCGACGGAACAAAATCAGACTATATGCACGAGGGCTGGTACAACGCTGCTAACAAGACCATCAAGTATATCGACGAGTACATTTCAGCTAACAGGATCACCGGCAAGATAAAGATCTGGATCGCGGGTTTCTCGCGCGGTGGAGCTACAACAAACCTCGCGGCAGGCTTGCTCGATAACAAGCTCGACAAAAACGAAAAGATCTTCTCGTCCAACGTAACACTTACTCACAACGATCTTTATGCCTATACCTTCGAGGCTCCGCAGGGCGCTAATTACAACTCAAAAACAGTCAAGCAGCCCGGAGACGCCAT
>ONIJ01000223.1 GCA_900317875.1 uncultured Eubacteriales bacterium | reverse complement strand
ACGCTGTCGGGAATATCCACGCTTATGAGCGATGTGCAGCCGCTGAACGCGTAATCTTCGATATAGGTCACGCCGTCGGAAATCACTGCGCTTTCAAGAGCAGTACAGCCGTAAAACATCTTTTTGCGGATACCCGCAGCACTGCCCGGAATAGTTACGCTTTTAAGGGCAGTGCAGCCTTCAAACACATTGGTGCCGAAATCCGAAACGCTGTCGGGAATTACTACGCTTTCAAGCGAGGTGCAGCCGACAAACGCATCTGAATCGATTTTCGCAACGCCGTTCGGGATCTCAATGCTTTTAAGTGCAGAGCAGTTTTTAAACGTGCCGATGGATAATTGATTCAAGCTGTCGGGAAGATTTATGCTTTCAAGCGAGGTGCAGCCGCTGAAAGCGAACCAGCCGATACTCGAAACGCTGTCGGCAATGACGACGTTTTTAAGACCTGTACAGCCTCTGAACGCGGAATCGCTGAAATTAGTTACACCGTCGGGTATAGTGATGCTTTCAAGTCCCGTGCAGTTTTCAAACGCAAATCCGGAGATTCCCTTTATGCCGTCGGGAATTGTGATCGAAGTGCCCTCCGGCATTGTTCCTTTATAGCAAATGACGACCTTGCCGGCAAACACCAAGCCGTCGGGCTGACTGTTGAGCCAGGCGGTATTTTTAAACGCATATTGGGAAATAACCGAAACGCTGTCGGAAACGGTGATGTTTCGGAGCGAGGAGCAGTCGGAAAAAGCGCTGTCCCTGATCCTCATAACTCCGTCGGGAATATCAATGCTCTCAAGGCTTGTGCAGCCGTAAAACGCGCTGGACATTATTTCCCTGACGCTGTTGGGAATAGTTACGCTCTTAAGCCCCGTACAGTTCATAAATATACTTGAGTCAATGCGATCAATGCCCTTCGGGAATGAAAACTCGGTCAGACTTTTGCATTCGGAAAACGCGTTATTGCCGATGCTCGTCACGCTGTCGGGAACACTGATGCTGTTAAGTGCGGTGCAGCCGTAAAATGCGTAAGTCCCGATACTCTCAACGCTGTCCGGAATATTGACGCTCCCGAGCGCGGAACAGCTGTAAAAGGCAGAACCGATGATTTCGGTAACATTGTCGGGAAGGGTGATTTCGGTCAAGCTTTTGCAGTTGTAAAATGCACTGTTGCCGATGCTCGTTACGCCGTCGGGAATACTTACTTCGGCAAGGGAGGTGCATCCGTAAAACAAACAGCCTTCGATGGTTGTTACCTTCTCGGGGATCACTGCGCTTTTAAGGCCGGTGCAGCCGTAAAACGCGCTCCCTTCAATATCGGACACACTGTCGGGAATGGTAATACCGATCAGCCCGGTGCAGCCGTAAAACGCTTTTCCGCCGATCGTAACAGTGCCGTCCCTGATTTCGAACGAGGTATTTTCGGGCATAGTTCCTTTATATCTGTAGGCGACATTGCCTATGTACACCATACCGTTCGGCTGACTATTGAACCAGGCGGTGTTGAGAAAAGCGTCGTTGCCTATTATCGACACACCGCCGGGAAATCCGATGTTACTGAGAGCGGTGCATTTTTTAAACGCCGACCAGCGTATCTCGGTAACATTGTCGGGAATGTCAACGCTCTGAAGGCTTGAGCAATCCTGGAACGCGCAGCCTCCGATAACCGTTACGCTGTCGGGAATGACGACGCTCTGAAGGCCTGAGCAACCGTTGAACAAACCGTAGCTGATTTCCGTTATGCCTTTTGGGATAACGGCGCTTTGAAGCGCTGAGCATCCCAAAAACGCGGAGTCTTCAATGCTTTTTACGCTTGCCGGAATATCTGCGGAGGTCAGCGCCGTACATCTGCAAAAAGCCGCCTCGCCGATAGTTTCTACGCTGTCGGGGATGGTTATTCCGACAAGTTTTTTGCATTCGTAAAACGCATTTTTCGAAATTGCTTTTGTGCCGTCCCGAATTACGATCGAGGTATTATCGGGCATAGTTCCCTTGTATTGGTAAGCGATTTTTCCCGCATACACCAAGCCGTCCGGCTGACTGTCGTACCAAGCGGTGTTGAAAAACGCGTTGTTTTCGATTACATCAACACTGTCGGGAACCGAAATGCTTTCAAGTGACGTACAGCCGTTAAAAGCCGTCGCACAGATTTTTTTCACGCTGCCAGGAATATTGACGCTTTTTAATCCCCTGCAGTTTGAAAACGAGAGTTTGCCGATAACAGTAACGCTGTTGGGAATAACAATGTTATTGATACCTAAGCATCTGTTAAAAGCGTAATCGCCGATGCTTGTAACGCTGTCCGCGATCGCAACGCTTTTAAGACTTTCGCAGTACGTAAACGCGGAAATGCCGATTTTCGTTACGCCGCTTTCGATGACGACTTTTTTAATATCGTGGCCCCACGGCAAAGGAAAGCCGTCCTCATGGATCTGCGGAGCATCCGGATAATCCCCCATCGCTCCGCTGCCGCTGATCGTCAGCGTTCCCTCGTCGTCGAGCGTCCACGTGCAGTCGCCCGTTACTCCGCTCGCGCCGACCGGCTTTGCGGTGATCTCAGCGGCGGAAACGCCGAACGGTACGGCGGAAAACACGCCGAGCGCGATGATTACCGCAAGTAAAACCGATGTTGCTTTTCTTAACTTCATAAAATCTCCTCCTTTGGTTAACATATGACACAAACGAGCCGCACAATAACACAAGGCTCGATTAACTCCATACATTTATTTTACCATATTTTCACCTAAAACGCTGCACAAAAATACCACTTGACTTTTAGTGGAATTACACATACAAATTAAAACCGCGCCGGGAAAACGTGTGCCTGAAAAGATGATCGCAGCAAAACGGGCAATAGTTTTTCGTTACGGAAAAAGGCCGCGGAAACATTTCTTTCGTTTCCGCAGCCTTACGGTTTGCTCAGTGGCGATCAATCGTCAAAATTTGCGTTCAGATTTTTCATTGTATCGATCGTGATTTTGCAGCCGGGCTTGATGCTCGTCATAATGTTCTTCATTGTGCTTTCGGGTACGGAAACACAGCCGCCTGTGTAGGGCTTCCTGTCTCCGAAGCAGTGGAAGAAGAACGCAAAGCCGTTTTGCTCAACGCACTCGGAATTGTAGCCGAGATTCAGAACATACTGATACTGATACTGATAATCCGTGATATGCTCGCTGTTCTCGGTATCAAGATTCGGGACGTCCTTGGTGGACACAAGCTCATTGAAGTGATTCTTGGGATCGCCCGACCAGTAGTAAGTATCGTCAACCTTTGTGTACTCCATCTGACAGCCGGGATCGTCTGCGATTCCAAACGCCTTGTCGATCGTGAAGGTTCCTACGGGTGTGAGCGCCGCGTCGATATTCGCTTTTCCCAAGCCGTCAAGACCGATGTAGCCGGGTGATGACAGGATCTTCTGCCACTTGCCGTCAGAGTCCTTTTGGTGCATTGAAATGTAAGCGGTATTCTTGTCATAGCCCGCAACGACGATCAGCTGCTCCGCGTCCTTTGCGGCGTCGAGCTTTGTTACCCATTCGGGTGACGCGCCCACATCAGTGCGGTCGGAATACAGGCCTGAGGAAGAATCTTTTTTGTCTTCGGATTTCTTTTTCTCACTGTCTGACGACGTCGCCGAGGAGGAAGATCCCTTCTCCCCGCAGCCTGTCAGGATCGAGGCCGCGGAAAAAGCCGTCAGAGCGGCAAGCGCAAGAGCAATTGCTTTCAGCTTTGTGTTTTTAAATCATAATTCCAAAACCCTTTCATATATTTTTATTTATATCAACTAAATCATACCATAGATCACGGCAGTTTTCAATACCTTATTTATTGCAATTTAGTCATATTTAAGTCAGGCTTTTTAGCTCGCGGCAGAATTTTTACAAAAGTGAAACAATACTTTATTCTTTAGTTTATTTATGCTATAATAAGCAAAAAGGAGGTTCCTATGAAACGAATATCTATTATTGTTCTTTCTGTTATGATGGTTTGCCTGAGCGTTTTTTCTGTTTCGGCAGTCGATTACAATTTCGACGCGGAAACCGTATCGGACGCGGTGTATCTTGAAAACCTTGATGCCGGAGTTGTTGTCTATGAGAAAAATTCAGATCAGAAAATGTTCCCCGCTTCCACCACAAAAATTATGACGTTCATAATTACCGCGGAGAATGTCAGCGATTTGGATAAGACTTATGTTACGATCAAGCAGGATGTGATCGACGGGCTTGATCCGGAAAGCACCGTGATGGGACTGTCGTCGCATATCGGCGAGCAGGTGTCTGTCAGGGATCTTCTTTACGGTCTTATGCTTCCGTCCGGCAATGACGCCGCGCTGGCGCTTGCGGATTATGTAGGGGGCGGTATCCCGGGCTTTGCCGAGAAGATGAACGCCAAAGCCGCCGAGCTGGGCTGCAAAAACACCCATTTCGCAAATCCTCACGGACTTTCCGATTCCGACCATTACACGACCGCGCACGATATGGCGCTGATCGCCAAGCACGCTATGACGATCCCGGACTTTATGGAGATATGCAATACCGTATACTACACTCCCGAAGGCTTTGCGACCTTACATAACACGAATTATATGATCGACAAGGAAGCGGAAGGCGGAAAGTACTACTACGAGTACACAAAAGGCATAAAGACGGGGTACCTTGACGAGGCAGGCAAGTGCCTTGTGACCTCATCCGACAAGAACGGAGAAAAATATATTTGCGTATGTCTGGGAGCAGCTTATTCCTATGATGAAAACGTAAACTACGCTATGCTCGATACCGCGAAGCTCTATGAATTGGCGTATAAAAATCTGGGAATACAGACAATTTATAATTCTAATAACTTCCTTGCTTCCGTAGACGTCAATAACGCCCGTGACGAAAAGTCACTGAGCGTCGTTCCCGAGAAGCCGATCACGGCTTTCCTTCCCAACAATTACAATAAAGAAAAGCTGCAGGTAACAGTCAACTGTCCCGATCAGGTTGAAGCGCCTGTGAAAAAGGGCGATGTGCTCGGCACGGTCAGCGTTAAATACGAGGACTTGGATCTGGGTGAAACCAATCTGCTCGCCGCCGAGGATGTTGCGCGCATCGATCCTCCCGCCAAGGAGAAATCCACCGAGAGCAAAATGCCCATGTTCATTTTGGCTGCAGCGGCGGCTCTGGTCATCATTCTGCTCGTCATTCTGCTCCTGGTGCTGTCCGCGCGCAAACGCCGCAGAGCACGTCAGCGCTCAAGGTCATACAGAGGCCGCAGATTCAGAGATTGATCGAGCGGCAAAGTTTTTGCAAATTCTATATTCTTAAAACCAAACAGCAGCGGCTGTCGGAAAAACGATTTCGGCAGCCGCTGCTGATATTATTATACTGTTTTATCCGTTATCAGAACGTCAGTTGATAAATACCGGAAAAAGATACGATTATCAGGAGTATGATGAGCAGGTGCAGCATCCGTTTGTCCGCGAGCAAGCCCGCAAATTCTCTCAGAAACGCATTCGGGAAAAAGTACCACTTGGTTTTTGCGGATATTCCGCGCGCGTTTTTCAAGCCGTGCTTTTTGGAGAGAATGTATCCCCTGAATATATGATAATTAGTAGTGGCAAAAGCGGCATTATAATCCTCCCGCGTATCCTTTTCGATGATCCCCTTTGACAGCTTGATATTTTCAAAGGTATTGACCGACTTTGTTTCGGGAATGATCCTGCCCTCGTCAATGCCCTGTTCAAGAAGGTACCGCTTCATCGCCTCGCCCTCCGAGATCACCTCATCTGCGCCCTGACCTCCCGAGGGTACGAACTTAAGCAGTTTGCCTGTTTTTTTATACTGCTTCTCGGCAAAGGCTATCGCCGCGTCAACGCGTCCGCGCAAAATCGGCGTCAAAGAGCCGTCTTTTCGGATCGCGCAGCCCAAAATCACGATATAATCCCTGTCGAACGGCGGACGGCTGCGGCTTGCCGCAAAAGCGGAAATGACCGTCGAGAACAGCATACACTCAAAGTAGCTGATTATGACTGCGGTTCCGTTTGACATCAAGGTGTAGATGTGATTGATGTCATCCATTGATTGATGAGCAAAATATCGATTTGCAAGCGTGCCTATCCCCCACAGAACTCCCAGAATAATGCCCAGAAGATTCTGAATCCTGAAGCCCTCGTGACGAATGAGCGAAAGATTGCTGATGATCAGCGCAGTGCAGAACAGCGCCATCAATATGGTAATGTTCCGTCCGAACTGCTCTCCTGAGCTGACAAGCTCGGAAAGATAAACTCCGAACCCAAAGTTGTATCCGTAGGTCTTGGAATCTATCAGGTTATACACAAAAACTCCGAAGCTGTGCAGGCAGAAAATACCTACACCGCCGCAGGCTACAAGATAATAAGAAAACTCGGATTTTTTGATCAGTCTGACAAAGGAAATGAGCAATACCGCCGCCAACACCAGCGTCGCAGCCACAAACACATAAATTACGAACCGGCTTCCCTCAAAATCGATCTGAGGCTGGAAAATAAACAGCGTGCCGAAAGGCCCCGATAAGAATTTGATCGACTGCTCCGCGTTCAGTTCGGGTTCGTTTGTGTCGGTATAGAAGGTTACGGTATCAAAACCGACAGATTTTGAAACAAAGGTCGCCTTCAGAATACCGTCGGATTCACTTGTGCCTTTCAGCTCCACATGACCGTTTTCGGATGTGTAATGCGTGTCGGTGATTTTCAGAATATCAGGCTCATAGTTGTAATAAACATTTGTCGTGACCTCTCTCGCGCAAACGACGGTCGTTATGCAGGCGGCGAGAAGAACGGCCGCCGAAAAAACAACTACAAACAAAATCAGATTTTTCATTTTCAAAACAACAACACCTGCCGTTTAATTGATAATGATTTCTTCCTGATTTTCGGTACGATTGAAAGTGCAGAATTCTGTTTTAGCCTGCTTTGCAAGATTGTTTCTGTCAGCCAAAAAGAGTACTCTTTTAGCGTTAGTATAGTTCAAAAGGCGATATGTCGCTAAACAGGCGAGATATGTTTTTCCGGAACCGGTTGCAAGAATCGCAAGGCTTTTCTTTTCTCCGTTTTTGATGGATTCTTCAAACTTCATCTCTGCACGATACTGACAATCACGCAACCCGCGCTTATCCAAGCGTGGCAGAGCACCATATTCCGATACCTGACCGATAAGCTTCAACATCTTTTTCGGAGAGTGCATTTCATTCAGCTCAATGTAGTCACTGTCCTGTTGAAGCATATTCTTGAAGTATATCTTATTTCCGTTTGCAAGGTAGACTAAAGGTATTTGATTTGAGAACCAAACACCGTACCAATCCTTTGGGTTGCAGGCATAATCCTCCGCTTGAATTTGAACATCACCGCCGAGAGGGTTTTCTTCACGCTTTGCTTCGACAACAGCAATCGCTTTATCGTCAACAAACAGCAGGTAATCGCTTTCGATATTGCCTTGCATCAATGCTTCTTTGACAGCGGACGCGCTCCTCGGAACATACTCATCCCGGGGTACGATATCCCATCCGGCGTTAGTTAATTGCCTGTCTATTTTCACCCTTGCTTTTTCTTCGGGTAATAAACTATTCTGTGCCACAGGAGCACCCCCTTAAATTCTATTATTCCAACCTATATTATAACACATCGGTTGTTTTGATACAATATCTTAATATGTTTTATTAAATATCTAATATGAGATAGCTGGACAAATAGTGCTTTATTTTTTGAAAAGGATTTTATACAAACCCTCTTAACAGTATTTCACATCACTAAAGCTGTGTTCAGCAGCTATATCAGTTTTGTATTGCCGAAAACATCCAGAGAAATCGGAAGCAAATGCGGCTCATCAAACCGTTTCGCTTCATCAAACCTGTCACAATACTAGGTTAAGCTTTCAAACGCTTCCCTCATTTCGTTGCAGATACGGTCATAGATAGTCAGCATTGTCATAATGTCATATATAAGTTTGTCTGCCTTAAGCTAAACGGATAATACAAAACAACAGTCTGCCTTTGGTAATAACTTGAATTTTTCACTGTCATAAGTAAATTGACAGCAACTTTGTGTGTGAAAATTTGATTTTCTTCAGGAAAACAGCGGTTTTTAAAGTGCAGTCATGACTGCATTTGACTGTAAAAATGGCTGTTTTTCTTCTTGTTTTATCTTTTCCCAAGCGTTCCCAACTTGACTGACCAAGGTTGCCGAAGCCTCAGTGTTTAAGCCGTTTTCGGGCATTTT
>ONIJ01000227.1 GCA_900317875.1 uncultured Eubacteriales bacterium | reverse complement strand
GTTCTGCCGCAGGAGCACTTGCTGTTGTCGATCCAGCCGATGTCGCCTGTGCGGAAGCGGATCAGCGGACGGGCGTGCTTTCTGAGAGTGGTGAATACCAGCTCACCAATCTGACCGGGCTCGAGGATTTCGCCCGTGTGGATGTCGATTGTCTCAACGAGAATATGGTTCTCGGCGATGTGAAGACCGTCCTTCGCTTCGCACATTGCGGCGCAGGCTCCGAAAATATCAGACAGACCATAAAAATCATATACCTCCGCACCCCAGATATCCTCAATCGCTTTTCTGGTGGCTTCAATGGAGCCGCCCAGCTCGCCTGCAACGATGATTTTCTTGATATTCAAATCCTTTTTCGGGTCGATTCCGCTCTTGAGAGCCTTTTCACCCAGCTGCCACGCATAGGACGGGGACGTCCAGATAACCGTCGGCTGATAGGTTTTCAGAACGAAAAGCAGGCGTTCGCTGGGAAGCGTACCGCCCCAGATGCACAGCGCGCCGAGGTTCTGCGCGCCGATGACGTCGGGACCGCCCACATAGAGCGAGAAGTTGAGCGCATGCACATAGCGGTCCGTCGGACGGATGCCGACCTGCCAGAACCAGCGGCTCTCGGTGTCCTGAAATTCATCGAAGTCCTTCTTGGTGAACGGGCTCATGGTCGGGACGCCTGTGGAGCCGGAAGAGGTCGAAATGAATACGACGTCCTCCTCGGGCACCGCCGCAAGCTCGCCGAGGAATGAACCGACGCCCTGCGTATCGCGCTGGGTTTTCTTGTTGATAAAGGGGAATTTCTGAATGTCCTTGAGGGTTTTGATGTCCTCGGGCTTTACGCCTGCCTCGTCAAATGAGCGCTTGTAATACGGTGCGTTATCATAAGCAAATTTGACGATTTCCTGCAAATCCGCAAGCTGTCTTTTTTCCAGTTCCTCACGGGGTAAGGTCTCCAGCTCCTCATCCCAGTATTTATTATTGATATCTCTGCTCATCGCTGATTACTCCTTATTACTCAATTGAAATTTTTATGAATGAACTCCCACTTCGCGTCGCGGGACTGTGTGATGATTTCGATGTCCTCCGCCGTTAAATGCTTGAAACGGCTTTGTTTTTTCAGGTAGCTTTCCACGCTCGAAAACTCCTTTGGCTGATGATTCAGTGTAAATTCGCCGTTTTCGAACTCGGCAAGGTACCACAAGCCGCAGTCTACCACCTCTTTGGCGATGTCCACTGTTTCGTCGGTTTTCACGCCCCAGCCCGTCGGACAGGGTGCGAGAATATGAATGTATTTTGTTCCCTTGATGTTCTTTGCCTTTTCCACCTTGCGCATGAAGTCGTTCAAGTAGCCGACGCTTGCAGTAGCGGCGTAAGGGATTCCGTGGGCGGCGACGATCTCAAACAGATTTTTCTTCGGTCTGAGGTTGCCGCGGATGTTTTTGCCCGCGGGCGTCGTTGTCGTTCTCGCCCCGAACGGGGTCAGCGAGCTTTTCTGGATGCCCGTGTTCATATAGGCTTCGTTGTCGTAGCAGATATACAGAATATCGTCGTTGCGGTCAATCGCGCCCGAAAGCGCCTGCAGACCGATATCCGCCGTGCCGCCGTCTCCGGCAAAACCTACCGCGTGAAAGTCGGTGATGCCCTGCGCTCTCAGTCCTGCCTCAACGCCTGTCAGCATGGAAGCGGTTCCCGCAAAGGTCGAGATAATAGCGTTGTTGCCGAAGCAAAGCTGCGGAAAGTTGAAGCCGACCGCAGACATACAGCCCGCGGGAAGAACGGCGACGGCGTTTTCACCTAAAACCTTCAGGGCGATTCTGACGGCTAAACTGCCGCCGCAGCCCGCGCACGCCTTGTGACCGTAAAAGAACTCCGTTTCGTTCAGATTCCTTGCGTTAACCGCCATTTGCTTCACCGCCGATCCCTAAAAATTTCACTGTTGACTTCTGTGATTCCAATTCTTCAAAGATATTGTTTATTTCTTCTGAGGAAATATTTTTGCCGCCCAGTCCGCCGATATAATTTGAATTCGGAATATTGATCCCTGCCTTTTGCAGCGCGGAATTGACGTTCGTATAAACCGTGCCCTCGTTGCCGAAGGAGATGTCCTTTTCCAG
>ONIJ01000228.1 GCA_900317875.1 uncultured Eubacteriales bacterium | reverse complement strand
TGGGGCGACAATCCCGGTCAGGTTGACTATGAGAAGATCTACAACAACAGGTATGACATCCTGAGAAAAGCCTTTGAAGCGTTCAAGACGAAGGATCAGAAAAAGTACCGCGCTTTTACACGCAAAAACAGCAAGTGGCTCAAAAACTACGCGCTGTATATGGCGGTAAAGAACAGCTTCGACATGAAGTCGTGGCTCGACTGGCCGGAGGATATCAAAATGCGCGAGCCGGCAGCCATCGCACGCTACGAGCGCAAATTCAGAAAGGAAATCGCTTTCTGGAAGTTCGTTCAGTTCAAGTTCTACGAGCAGTGGGAGAGCTTCCGCGCTTATGTAAACGGCCTCGGAATCAAGATTCTGGGCGATATGCCGATCTACGTAGCTATGGACAGCGCCGACACCTGGGCTAACCCCGAGATCTTCCAGCTCTATGACGACGGCGACCCCATTGCCGTTGCAGGCTGTCCGCCGGATTACTTCTCCGCGACAGGTCAGCTCTGGGGCAACCCTCTCTACGACTGGGATTACCTCGAGCAGACCGACTACGAGTGGTGGTTTGAGCGCATCAAGGCGGCTTCAAAGCTCTATGATATCACCCGTATCGACCACTTCCGCGCATTCGCGAGCTATTATTCCATTCCTTATCCCGCAGAGAACGCCGTTAACGGCGAGTGGGTGGTAGGACCGAGAATCAAGTTCTTCCGCATGATGGAGGAGGTCGTAGGCAAGTTTGAGATCGTGGCCGAGGACCTCGGCACCCTCACTCCCGACGTTACCGAGCTTATGGAGCAGACCGGCTATCCCGGAATGAAGGTTCTTGAGTTCGCGTTCGACAGCGGCGAGGAGAACGATTATCTTCCCCATAAATACACAAACAACTGCGTTGTATATACAGGCACTCACGACAACGACACCCTCATGGGCTGGCTCGAAACCGCAAATCCCAAGGATGTCAGCTACGCAAGAGAATACTGCAAAATGCCTCCCGACGAGCCGTTTAACTGGGGTCTTATCCGCACCGCCTACGAAAGCAAGGCGGACATGGCGATTGTTCCCATGCAGGATTTGCTCGGTCTCGGCAAGGAAGCGAGGATGAATACACCGTCGGTTCTCGGCAGCAACTGGACATGGAGAGTTACCGAGGACGCTCTCACTAACGAACTGGCGGAAAAATTAAAATCAATGTCTGTTAGATGCGGACGACTGGAGGATTAATAATGTCAAATATTATGGAAAAGCTGGAGCTCACCGCTCAATCCATGTACTGTAAGAAGATCGAGGAGCTTAACGCTTCCGAGCTTCACCTTGCGCTCGGCAAGGCTGTAATGGGCGAGATCGCTCCCAACTGGGCAAAGAGCAAGGCAAAGCACAACAGCGAGAGACGCGCTTACTATATGTCCGCCGAGTTCCTTATGGGCAGAATGATGTACAACAACCTCTACTGCCTCGGAATTCTCGACGAGGTCAAGAAGCTTCTCAAGAAAAAGGGAATCGACATCAACGTATTTGAGGATATCGACGACGCGGCTCTCGGCAACGGCGGTCTCGGCAGACTCGCAGCCTGCTATCTCGACTCCGCCGCTACTCAGGAGGTACCCCTCGACGGCTACGGCATCCGCTATAAGTACGGTCTTTTCAAGCAGTATTTTGAGAACGGCTTCCAGAAGGAAACCGCCGACGACTGGCAGGCATACGGCGACCCATGGTCTATCCGCCGCGATGAGGAAACCGTGCTGGTGAAATTTTCCGGTCAAACCGTCAAGGCGGTTCCCTATGATATGCCGGTCATCGGTTACGGTGGCAAGACCGTCAACAACCTGCGTCTGTGGCAGGCAGAGCCGGTGCAGGCATTCGATTTTGATCAGTTCAACCGCAACAACCGCGCAGCCTCCATTGCGGAGAAAAATGACGCGGAAGTGATCTCTTCCGTGCTGTATCCCAACGATGAGACGTATGAAGGCAAAGTACTTCGCCTCAAGCAGCAGTATTTCTTCTCGAGCGCGTCCCTTCAGGACATGATCTGCAAATACAAGGCGCGTCACGGCTCGGATTTCTCCCAGTTTGCTCAGGAATACGCCATTCAGCTCAACGATA
>ONIJ01000230.1 GCA_900317875.1 uncultured Eubacteriales bacterium | reverse complement strand
TGTCTGTAAAAAATGAGGGGTACAAATATGAGCCTCTGAGTCGGCTCATATTGAGGAGGGTAGAACAATATACTCGACGGTTGCGGTTCCGTCTTTTGAGTACAGTTATATTAAACAACATTATTATGATAATTGTGTGAAATCGGAATGAATAATCATTGAAGTTTTTAAAAATTTTTTAAAATATTTTTTTAGAATAAACGTTTGATTTTTGCGTAAGTATGTGATATAATAATCCTGTACAAATTTACCGCCCTCCCGATTATCCGCGAAGCGGCAGGGACGTCGGCTGATTATTAAGCAAAGGCAGGATTATTATGAAACCGTTAAGCAAAAGTCAGCAAAAAATCCTTGATTACCTAAAAAAGTGCTCGGCAGACAGCCGAGTTCCGTCGGTGCGCGAAATATGTGAAGAGGTCGGACTGAGCTCCACCTCCACGGTTCACCATCATCTTAACGCGCTCGAATCCAAGGGCTTCATCACCCGTGAGCACGGCGTAAACCGCTGTATACAAATCACGGGCGAGGAAAAAAGCGTGAGCGTGCCCGTAATGGGCAAGGTTGCCGCGGGCAATCCTATTGTCGCGATCGAGGATGTGGAATGCTATGTTCCCGTTCCCGAGCAGCTCAGCCGCGGAAAGGAACTTTTCGCGCTGCGCATCCAGGGCGAAAGTATGATCAAGGCAGGGATATTCAACAATGATATTGTCATAGTTAAACGCACTCCCGTGGCGGAGAACGGCGAGATCGTCGTTGCGCTTGTGGACGATTCCGCAACCGTTAAGCGCTTTTTCAAGGAGGAGGGGCATTTCCGCCTCCAGCCCGAAAATGACAGCTATGACCCGATCATCGTTGACGATGTCATTTTGCTCGGCAAGGTGATCTCGCTGGTAAGAAATTACGAGTAGAGGTTTAGCTTATGAAACAAGTATGCGTATTCGGTTCCTCGAGCGAGGCGATTGACCGCTCTTATCTGTGCGTCGCCGAGGAGCTTGGAAAAGCCCTTGCAAAAAAGGGCATCGGTGTTATTTTCGGAGCGGGCAAATACGGCGTTATGGGAGCCGTGTCCCGCGGAGTGATCGCCGAGGGCGGCAGGCTGATCGGAATAGCTCCCGACTTCTTTGTGGATCTCGACGTGCTCGTCGAGGACTACGGCGATAGGATCCTCACCCCCACTATGCGCGAGAGAAAGGCGCTTATGGAGGACAAAGCGGACGCGTTTGTCATCTGCGCGGGCGGAATCGGCACGCTGGAGGAGTTTTTTGAGGTGATCACCTTAAAACAGCTCGGACGGCACAAAAAGCCAATCATCATTCTCAACACAAACGGATTTTACGATCCGATGATAGAAATGATGAGCAAGTCGGTTGAGCAGAAATTTATGTCCCGCGACGTCCACCGCCTGTATTCCGTGGCGGATACGATCGACGAGGTGTTCGAGCAGCTTGAGGGCTATGTTGAGTTCAGCTACAATAAATATGAAAAGTAACAGGCTGTAAGCAGCGTGACGCTGCACCCGGTCCCGCCTTCGGAAAGCCCCGCTTTAACGAAACACCCGTGAAACGGCGGTGTCAAAACGAAGCAGTTTCCTATACAGTAAAATTAAAACAGGTCGGGTTTTGATAACCCGACCTCGTTTTTAGCCGTTGTTGCCCCGGAAGACTTTTTATCTAATTCTGCTTCCGGACTATTTTATACTCGTCGTAGAATTGGAAATAGTGACATCCCTTCATATTCTGCGTGAGGAACTTTTCCATTTCATCCTCATCGAGTCCGACGTCGCAGTAGTCGCCGAATTCTTCGTCGACCACATAATGCGTGCACTGTTCGCAATTATCCATTATTCTTCTCCTGTCGCAGTTTTCAATCGTTATCCTCAACCGTAACCGTGATTTCCTTTTCGGCGGTGCGGTTCAGAACGTCGGTCACGCGGTATGTGACCTTGTAAACGCCCGCGCGTTCCGGCACAACGTTTCCGATTATTTCGAGCTTGTCGGTAATATCGTTATCGCAGGTATCGGTGGCGGTTACGCCTTCTTTGGCGTCATAATCCGAGCCCGCGCTTATCGTCACATCGGAAGCGCCGCTGATTTGCGGAGCCTTTTTGCCGTAGGGATTGCGCGGATCGGGATCGGTCGGCTCCCAGCCGCAGGTCAGATCGGTGATCCTGATCATTTCCGGCTTCCCGAGAGGACCGGGGTCGTCGCTGTCGTAAATAATCACCGAGGTATCGGGAACACAGTTGTCGCAGATCCATTTGCAGTCGGAAACCGACATACGCACGCAGCCCTTTGAGGCGGGCGTGCCGAGCTTGTTGAACTCCTCGACCTCAAGGGTATCGTTTTCAAGCGCGGTGTACGGAACACTGTGGAACAGCAGCTCGTCCGAGAAGGAGCTCGCATACTGACCGTAAACATCCTGCACCAGCGGGTGCCATTCGGCGTGGAAATATATCGTAAACTTGCCCGTTGTTGTCCGGTTGTCCTTTCCGCAGGAGCAGATCATCGCCCTTACGGGCACGGTGTACTCGCCCTTTTCGTCATAGGTGTAGACCGTAACGCAGCTTTCCTTGCGGTTCACGCGGATTTCATAGGGCAGCTTGCCGCCCTTTTTTTTGAGGTTTTTCTGCACGGCGTCCTGATTGGCAGTTATCGCCGAGGTATAACGGTTCACAGCGGGCTTTGCCGAGGCTTTATTGACTGTGATAATGTATTCTCGGCTTCCGTCGGAAAACCCGGCGGTAACTATGCACTTGCCGGACGCTTTGGCGTCGACTCTTCCTCCGCTGTCAACGGTGACAATATCACTGTCGCAGCTCCATTCTTCGAGCTTATCCTCCTCATCGGAGTCAAGCTCCAGAATTCGCGCCTCGCCCTGTTCCATTACGATCTCCGATGTTTCGTATTTCGCCTCGTCAGTTGTGGCGGAATCCGCGGTCGAGCTCGCGCCTGAGGAGAAAATCTGCTTGAAAAGCAGTGTGCCGAACACGGCGCACAAAACTACCGACAGACAAATCAGACCGATATACACCTTGCGCACGGAATTCCTCCTCTCCGAAATCTTAACAAAATTTAACATTGGTTACAATTTTTTAACCATTTCTATCATTATATCTTCTTTTTCGGAATTTTGCAAGTGATTTCGGGAAATTTTTTTGTGAAAAATTGTAAATATCGTAAAATTATGCTACAATTACATCAGGTGATATTTATGGGACATCCGATCAAGCATTTCAAAACAATAACACAGCACAGGCACCGCGTTATTGCGCACTGCAAAAAGGCGGGGATATTTTGGCAGGGACTGCGCCACGACCTTTCGAAATACAGCCCTACCGAGTTTATTCCCGGGGCGAAATACTATCAGGGCGACCGAAGCCCCAACGAAAAGGAGCGCGAGCTTTTCGGTTATTCGCGCGCGTGGATGCACCACAAGGGCAGGAACCGCCATCATTATGAGTTCTGGACGGACTACAACCCAAAGACAAGAAGCCCCGAGCCGGTGGAAATGCCGCTGAAATACGTGATTGAAATGTTCTGCGACCGAGTTGCCGCGAGCAAAACCTACAACGGCAAAAGCTACACCGACTCCGATCCCTACACGTACTTCCTGCGTATCAAAGGAAAGCACCGAATGCACGAAAAAACCGAGGAGCTCCTGAACACCCTTCTCGAAATGCTCCGCGACGAGGGCGAGGAGCGCACGTTTGAGTATATTAGACAATTGATCCGCAATTCGTAAAAAGGGCGCACCCGAGGGTGCGCCCTGCAATTTTTAACTTGATAAACTCACTGCTTTTTAAACTTATAGTCCTTTCCCGGAAGAACGGCATTGAGGACTATGCCCGCTATTGAGGCTACCGCCAGGGGCGAGAGCTTGATGTTTACGCTCGCGATGCTGAAGCTGACGGTGTCGGAGCTGAGTCCGAGCGCGCAGACGAGGATCACCGCGGCGATGATGAGGTTGCGGCTCTTGGTGAAGTCGACCTTGTTTTCCACGACGTTGCGAACACCGATCGCGGAGATCATTCCGTAGAGTACAAAGGAGATACCTCCGATAATGCATTGGGGAACGGAGAGAATAAGGGCGGGAACGATCGGGAAGAACGAAACTCCGACCGCGAAGCAGGCGGCAAGGCGGACGACTCTCGGATCGTAAACCTTTGTGAGCGCAAGCACGCCCGTGTTTTCGCCGTAGGTTGTGTTAGCGGGACCTCCGAACAGGGAAGCTATCGTTGTGGCGAGGCCGTCGCCGAGGAGAGTCCTGTGCAGACCGGGATCGGATATGTAGTTTCTGCCGACGGTGGAGCCGATCGCGCTGATGTCGCCGACGTGCTCCATCATTGTGGCAAAGGAGATCGGGACAATAGCGACGATCGCGGAGAGAATGAGTCCTCCGTCTGACCAGTCAATTCCGCCGAAAACGGTTTTCTCCCATTTGATCGGCAGGCCGACAAGTCCCTCGGAGCTGAAGATCTCGCCCGAGGCGATGTTGTTGAGCACCGTGTGCAGGGCGCTGAAATCATAAATCGCGCCGGGACGGGTTCCTATAATGTTGTTTTCGGCGTCCACGATCGGTTCGACAGAGCCCGAAAACAGCCACGGATAATCCTGAATGAGCGAGGGGTTCTCTCGCGCGATAAAGTAGAAAATCAGTCCGACGCCGTAGGCGATGAGCAAGCCGAGGATTATGGGAATGATTTTCGCCATTCCCCTGCCCCAGATGTTGAAGATAATGATCGTTGCAAAGGCAACAAAGGCGAGAATCCAGTTTGTCTGGCAGGAGCCGACCGCCGTGGGAGCAAGACCTAGGCCGAT
>ONIJ01000231.1 GCA_900317875.1 uncultured Eubacteriales bacterium | reverse complement strand
GCGCAGGGCGCGCGCTCTGCCCGCGCGGGCGATTTTTTCCGCGCCCTGAAGGTCGGAGAAAATTTTGTCGATGTAGTGCGCGAGCATATATGCCGCGGACGAGGGATAGAGATAGGCCTCCTCCCCGTGCCGCGCAAAATCCGCGACTCCGCCCACGTCGGCGGCGACGGACGGAACTCCGAGCGTCATTGCCTCCGCGAGGGAATTGGGTGAATTTTCGATAGTTGAGGGAAGAACAAAAACGTTAGCCTTTAAATATTCCTCCCTGATTTCCCGCTCGCCGAGCTCGCCGAGCAGAGAGATATTTCCGCTGAGCTCCAGCCGGCTTATCAGCGACTTGATGTAGCGGATGTAGGAGCTGTCCTTGAGCTCCTTTTGCGGGAGCGGCTTGGTTATTGGGTTGTAGCCCGCAGCCGCTATGCGGAGATCGGGGTATTTTTTTTTGAGGATCGCCGCCGCTTCCAGAAGGTAGTGAAAGCCCTTTAACGGGTAATAGTACTGACAAATGAATATGCGGCGCTTTTCACAGCCTTCATAGCTCCACTCGCCCTCATAGAAGGAATCGCGGAGAACGTCGTTGCAGCGGTAGTAGGCGGCGCTTTGGCTGTACATTTCAAGCACAGCCCTGTCCATTTCGGTTCTGCCTATAAAGCTGCGCGTAAGAGCCAGCGCCTCGCGCTCGGCTTCAGCGCGTTTTTGCATTATCGCCTGTTCCTTTTTTATGTTTTGCCGCCTGAGAAAATCGCGGAACGTGCTGCGGTTTATCACCCTGTGCGGCAGCCCCTCGGCATAGTGCAGAGCGCAGGAATAGGCGATCCCCTGCGCGAACACGGCGGTCCTTTCCAGAAGCCCGAGCCTTTGACAGAGCAGAAGCGTTTCGCGCGTGTAGGCGTTCTCGGTGCCGAAAAGCACGATCACGTCATATTCGGAAAACGACCTTTCATCCGCGAGCATCGCGCGGTAGCTGCGCAGGCAGAGCTCTCCGCCTCCGATTTTATGAAAAACCGCGGTCTGTGAACCGAACTCGTGAGAAGCAAGAGTAAGCTCATATTCTCCGCAGAGCCCGGACGCCAGGCTTTTTATCCAAGAGGCGCAGCGCAGATCGCCGTCAGCGACCGACGCTCCGCAAACAAAGAGCAGTTTCATATCAGCCTTCCTTTTTTCTGAGCTTTGCCGCCGACGCGCGCGGATATTTGGGAATAGCGCTCTCGGGCGCAAATTCCTTGCCGTAGATCGCCATAAGGAACATCGGCATAAACACGCAGAGGTTCTGCTGCCACATTCCGGTGTTGACCACAGACAGTCCGAGCGGCATAAGGAACGAATAGATCACAAAGCCGTAGCCCGCCTTGTCGCTGAACGGACGGTAGAATTCGTTGTAGATAGCCCTGTACATAAAGAACAAGATGGCCGCTCCCACAAGTCCGTAGTGCGCGAGCGAGTCGAGAATAAACGAGTGACCGCCCGTGATGTGGTAGCCCGTGGGCATTGTTCCGAAAACGGGGTTCCGCAAAAACAGTCTGAACGAGAACCAGTAGAGCGTCGAGCGCTTGTCCTCAAGTCCCTCCAGAGCGTCTTTGCCGCTGAAGATCGCTACCATTTTTTCGGTCATTTCCTCGTTGCCCGTCATATTTCCTATGTAGGTGAGCAGCGCGACTATTACGCTGCTGAAAAAGGCAATGGCTATAAGCAGCCCAAAGGCGAGCTTGATAAATCCGTCGCGCGACAAATCGCGCTTTATGAAGTAGAGCGTGGTGGTCATAATAAGAAGGGTGAGCGAGAGCGCATACGCCGACTTGGCCGATACCATAAGAAGCATAATCGTTCCGATGAGCGAAACCGCGAGGTGGAACCTGCGGCGCTTAAAGGCGATTATCAGCGCGGGATACAGCAGCACGGCGGAGTATACAAAGGTGTAGCCGCCGATGTTTTGGTAATTGTAATACACCGCGATCGGATCCTGCGAGGTCGCTGTTGTGGCGAGGGTCCTCGCGGCGCCCGGATTGCGGATGCAGCCGATGTAGGTGGTGACGGCGGTGATCACAAATATTCCCACAGTCACCGCCGTGTAGAGCTTTAACGGGAAATCGTTTGTTTTAAGGTAGAAACCCATACACACCGGGAGCATAAACAGCAAAATGCGGTATCCCACGAGCAAAATGTTCTTTTCGTCCGTGGTGAAGGTTTCGAGCAGTTCAAACAGCACAAACGGCGTTATCAGAAACACCAGCCTGTGGATATTGTTAAGCCTGCACGTTCCGAACACCAGGGCAACCATAGCCACCACCATGAGCATATAGGCATAGGTGGTTGCGAACCTGCTCGTAATCTGCGAAACAAACGGCGATACGGAGTAAATCACGATAAACAAAAATATTATATTTTTAATTGTAAGGTATGGCTTTATTAAAGACCAAACGGTTGTCGGTTTCATTGATCCAAACTCATTTCATATCGCTTTGTTTTTTCTTCAGGCAGGGCAAAAATTCAATCAGCCGCTTTGCCTGAGCCGTGTTGGATTTGCTTTTGAGC
This sequence comes from uncultured Eubacteriales bacterium, assembly GCA_900317875.1. Taxonomy (GTDB): domain Bacteria; phylum Bacillota; class Clostridia; order Oscillospirales; family Acutalibacteraceae; genus Ruminococcoides. The sequence goes on along the minus strand of ONIJ01000231.1, from coordinate 5,515 downwards.
ACAAACTCACGGGCGGCAAGCCCTTTTTTGTTCCGCTCGTCAAGTGGCTTATTGAGAATGTTTGTGAGCGCCGAGGCGATTCCGCAGGCGGTTTCTTCCTCGATCAGATACACATACGGATAATATTCCGCGGGCATTCCCGCGAGCTTTGTGGTGAGCAGCGGAGTGCCCGAAGCCATATATTCCATATTTTTTGAGGGGAAGGAGTATTTCGTGAACTCGTGCGAGGTAGGTCTGGGATTCACAAGCAGAGAAGCGCTCTGCTCCTGAGCCACGATCTCGCTGTTGTCCGCGACGCCCATATAGCGGACGTTCGGATTTGACTTTCCCAGCTCGATCAGGCGTTCGCGGAAGTCGCCGCTGCCGAATACGCGAAGCTCTGCGTTCGGCAGCTCCGCCTTCACAAAGCCCTCGGCAAGATTGCCGATCCCGTATTTGCTCTGGATGCTTCCGGCGTAGAGAACTACCTGCCTGCCCGTGCGCGCCTCGGCTGAGGCTTTGTCATCGCGCAGCGGCACGTTCCCGTCGGCGTGGCCCTCCATTACGATATAGGGCTTTTTGCGCTTCAGAGCCGAGCTCATATATTCGGTGAGGAAAACGTAGCCGTCGAACCGCCTCATAATAAAATTGAGCGCCGACTTTCGCAGCCTGCCCGTATCGAACATATCGGGAAGGTCGGTGACTATCACCGCTTTTTTTACGCGCTTCAGCTTGCACGCGAGGATGAAAGCCGCCGCCGTCGCCGTGTTGAGGAAGTCGCAGACCGCGTAGGTTTCGTCGTCCTTTTTTGTTCTCAGCACTCCGAAAAACGCGCCGAAAAATATCATAAGCTGGCGGATCACGGGAAAATTGACCGTGGTGATGTAGTGGTACAGGGCGTTGCCCTCGCGCTCGTCCTTTTCGCGGACGAGCTTACGCGAGGTCACCGAGCGGTTTACGGGAAGCCCCGAAAAGCAGACGAGCTCGGCGCCGTTTTCGGCAAGCCCCTTTATCATCAGCCCGTGATACTTTTGGTCGGGCTGCATTGCGGAGGCGTTTTTTTCGCTCATTATTCGGTTGTAGGTTTTGTCCGTACAGTTGGAAAAGCCGTAAATAATCCTCATCAGAGCTGTGAATATCCTCTCAGTGAAGTCTGTTCGTCACGGGTGTAGAGGGGTATTTTTTCTCCGAACGGCACGCCGCCGTCGGTTCCCCTGCGGTCGATCAGCTCGCCGCTTTTGTCGTAGTCGGGATGAACCATAATTTCGGTGTCGTCGGGAGCGCAGTCATCCCCGAGGTCGACCACGTAGGCAAAATACTTTGTGGTTTTAAAGCCCTGCTTATGCAGCCACTTGTTGTATTTGTTCTTTACGAACCGCTTAAAGGGCGAGATCTTCCCGAGGTTGCGGTGGAGCCTCATTTTGTCGATCCCGTTTTCCCTGCACACACGGGCGGCTATCGGTGCCACAAAAACGCCCGTGTGGATGTGGTGATGTGAATCCGCGTGAGTTATTTTTATTCCCGCGCCGCTGATTTTCCCGACCTGCGCCGAAAGCTCCTTTTCGATGGCGGATTTTTCGTCGGAGCGCAGCGGATGGGTGCGGTTGTATTTCTTGTTAAATCTGCCGTCCGTGACAAAGCGCGGGCAACGTTTTATGTCCTCGGTGAGAGGCTCGCCCTCGGTGAGGTTGAGATGGATCCCTATGCTGCCGATAAAGCCGCGCTCGCGCGCAAGCTCAACAGCCTGTTCAAAATATTCCCCGTTAGCCATCATCGTGGCCGAGGAAATAAGTCCCTCGGCGAAAGCCTGCGCGATCGCCTTGGAATTGTGCTCGTTTAAACCGTAGTCATCGCCGTTTACGATCAGCTTTTTCATGCTCCGACTCTCTTTCTGGATTTTGTCCACGTTTTATCAAGCCTGTTGCGCAGGCCCATCGCCACGGAGTAGTATGCGTCCGTTAGGCGGGGAGATTTCAGCTTAACGAGGCGTACAAAGTGCTTCATAAGCGTTCCCGAGGGCTTTGCGGCGGCTATCCATTGCTTTACGTCGCCGCTGCTAATAACCTCGCGGAAAAAGTCCAGCCGCTTTTTGCGCGGAAAGCGGTTCCCTTTTCGGTACATATTCGGGATCCCCGAAAATATATACGCCAAATTGCCGTCGGAAAGCAGGTCAAAATCCGAATCATATATTCCAAGCGCCCTGTAGAGCTCACAGCGGCACCTGATAAAACTCTTGTTGCGCTCGTTCAGATCGGCGCGGAAGCGGTTTGCCAGCGTGTCCTCTCCCCTGCGCATCCAGTGATAGAAGGGTTTTGAGCAGAGGGTGACGGTTTTTGCGCGGGAAAAGCAGTCTGCGTTGAAAAGCAGATCCTCTCCCGGTTCGGAGCCTTTGTTATACACCGCTTTCGGCGGTTTGTCAAGCATTTTTTTGCTGTAAATTTTATTCCACGCGTAATTGAACAGCCCTGCGCGCTCCAGTCTGCGCACCGCCTCTGCGGCGGAAAGATTCGCGGCGTCCTCAATAAGGCGCTCGTTCCGGGAATTTGTTTCGGTATAATCGGTGAAATGGGAGAGCGCGAAGATGTCGGCAGGCTGACGGGTGACATCGAAAATATAGCTGATATAGCCTCTGCCGACCGAGTCGTCGGAGTCCGCAAAGACGATGTATTCACCACGCGACGCTTCAAGCCCCGCGTTTCTTGCGTCGGCAAGTCCGCCGTTCGGTTTGTGGATCGTGCGCACAAAGCCGTATTTTTCCGAATATTCGTCGCAGATTTTGCCGCTGCCGTCGGGAGAGCCGTCGTCGACGAGGATTATCTCATAGTCCGAAAGCGTTTCGTCGATAATGCTGTCGAGGCAGTTTTTGAGATGTTTTTCAACCCTGTAGACGGGAATTATCACGCTTAGTCTGATTTCGGTATTGATAAGCCACTCCCCCTTTCAGGGCGGTTTATTTTTGCCCGAGCGCTTTGCTGAATATCTCCAGATGCCGCGCCGTCAGGTTTTCGTAGGTAAAGTTCCGGATTTTTTCCGAGGCGTTTTTCATCATTCTTTGTCTGAGTTCGCCGTCGCTGAGGATTTTTGTCATTGCGGCGTGCAGAGCCTTTTCGTCGCCGACCTCGGTGACATATCCCTCAACGCCGTTTTCGATCAGCTCGACCGCGCCGACGCAGCGGTTTGTTCCGATCACGGGGCAAGCCTTTGCCATTGCCTCGTTGAACACAAGTCCCCAGGTTTCCGTTTCCGAGGTGTGAACGAACAGATCGGCGGCGCAGAAGTATTCCTCAAGCTGCTTTGGGAGCATAAAGTCGAGAAGCTCCGCGTTATTTATGCCGAGCCGAGCCATCAGATCCTCGTAGCTTTTTCTTTCCGAGCCGCCCCCTATAATATATAGAAAGCAGTCGGCAGGCATATTTTTCCACGCCTTAATAAGAACGTCGTACCGCTTGAGCGGAATAAATCTGCCGACCGCGAGCACGACCTTTTGGGTTTCCCTGCCGAGCCTCAGCTTGCTTTCGCGCTGAAGCCCCGCCTTTTGGGTATATCTAATTATATCACTGCGGTGCAGCGAAGTAAACGGGTGAACAAAAACCTTTTCTTTTTCCGCTCCGTATTTTATCGCGGCGTCCGCAGCTATTTCGGAGCCGCACAGAAAATACGCCCCCGAGCGGAAGGTGCGCTTCTTCACGGAATCCCTGATAAAGTCAAGCGCCCGCCTTTTCCGCCACACATCGATCCCGTCGATGTTTATAAAAACCTTTCTGTTCTGCCTGAGCAGAGCTTTGATCACCTTCAGCTTGATCGGCGAGGAGTAACCGTCGATAATATATATGTCAAAACCGCCCGAATTCACTTTTGAAAGGAATTCGCGCGAGGCAAGCCTGCCCGAGAGCGCGCTGCGCTTTACGGGTTTTGTTTCAAAATGCGGCTTTTTGTCGGCGAGCCATCTGTCGTCGCGGGTTTGCTCGGCCGAGGACAGATAGTAGGCGGTAACGCTGTTTTCTTCGCTGAGCATATTCATCCACTCGATGCGATAGGGCGAAAGCAGCTCCGTCAAAAAAAATATTTTCAATGGCGTAATCCTTCCCGCTTCACGCGTGCTTTCTTTTTCTGTCGAGCTTAAACAACAGATACGGCGGTGCAAAAAGCACCCGGGCGACAAACTCGTTTGCCTTGCCCATACTGTTTTTTCTCACGAATCTCCGTCCGAAGCGGCACAGCGCGACCGCGAACCTGAACAGTCCCGAACGGCTTTTTTTAAAGCCCTCGATCAGCTCGGCGCACTTGTCGTACATTTCCACGCGCGTGTGTATCTGAACCGCCGCGCGTCTGCCTGCGTTTGTGCCGCGGATACGGACACGCGCGAGCATTTCGGGAATGTAGAGCGCGAGAGCCTTGCTGCACAGCAGCTCCCAGAGCACGATGTCCTGACCGTATTTAAGGTCGTCGGGAAAGCGCAGGGCATTTTCTTCAAGCAGACCGCGCTCGACAACTATTGTGGGCGTTGCGATGTAGGGCGGGACCTCGCCGAGCATCCTCTCGCCGCCCGAGGCGGCGCTTTTGTACTCGTTCTTCATACCCTCGCCGAAAACCTCGTAGTCCGTAAGCGACCACCTCGCCCCGCAGTCTTTCATTTTTTTGAGCTGAACGCTCAGCTTCTCGGGAGTCCAGAGGTCGTCGGAATCCAAAAAAGCAATATATTTTCCGCGCGCCTGCTCCAAGCCCGCGTTTCGGGCAGAGGCGGCGCCGCCGTTTTCCTTTTCAAAATAGCGTATCCTGCCGCCGAAGCGGTCAAGAAGCTCGGACACATCCTCGGGCGAGCCGTCGTTCACCACAATGATCTCAACATCGCCGAGATCCTGCGCGAGCACGCTTTCGACCGCCTCGCACAGCCAGCCGACGTTGCGGTAAAACGGAATTACCGCGCTTACTTCGGGCGCCGCGTTTTTTGTGCTGTCTGTCATAAGCAAGCCACCGAATCAAACATTGGTTTTGCACACGGACTCAAACGCGTCGATATATTTTTCAACACAGGTTTTCTTGTCAGCGTGCTCGATAACATACTCCCTCGCGTGATTTTGGTGCGGGCTTTCGCGATACTGCTTTTCAATCGCCTTTACCAGAGCGCGCGGGTTTTCGGGCTCGACGCAGCATCCCGCGCCGGTCGTTTTCAGGACGTCGGCGAGTTCGCTTTACTTATCGAAGGAGGCGATGATCGGCGTGCCGCACGCCATAATGCTCCACAGCTTGCTGGGAACAGCGGTTTCGCTGACTCCTCTTTTGCAGGTGATGACAGCCACGTTGCCCATACTGTAGATTTCCGACACTCTGTCCGGAGGCATAATCGGCCTAAGAGTCACGTTGCCGAGATGATTGTCCTTGATATAGTGCTTTATTCTCGGATACTCCGAGCCGCTGCCGATGACAACAAAATGAATGTCGGTGTTGTGGCGCAGCCGCCTTGCCGCTCTCACCACAATATCGGCGCCCTGAGAAGCTCCCAGATTGCCGGCGTAGACAACGACGAACTTTTTGC
>ONIJ01000232.1 GCA_900317875.1 uncultured Eubacteriales bacterium | reverse complement strand
TTTCCGTCGATGTTGAAGGAGATCACGGGCACGCACGACTCTGCCGACGGGCGCTCGGTGTAGAGCCTTACGCGCTTGTTTTTTGAGATCCCGTCGTACAGCAGCCGCGCAAGGCGGGTTTCCGACTGCAGAATATTGCTTTCTCCCCTGCCGAGCACGAATTTGATGCCCTCGTTGAGCCCGGCGATGCCGGGAAGATTAGGAGTGCCGCTCTCGTATTTGTCGGGCAATACCTCGGGCTGCACGGCGCTTGCGGACATACTTCCCGTGCCGCCCTGAGTGAGACATTCGGGCAGCTTTTCGCTGTTCAGGGCGAGGATGCCCGTTCCCATCGGGCCGTACAGTCCCTTGTGACCGGCGCAGCACAGAAAGTCGATTCCGCTGTCCTCCATCGAAACCGGCACGCAGCCGGCGGTCTGGGCAGCGTCCACGCAGAAGGGAATGCCGTAAATGCGGCACATAGCGGCGAGCCGCTCAACGGGCAGGCGAACGCCGAAAACGTTTGAAGCGGCGGTGCATATCACGAGCCGCGTGTTCTTTTGTATCGCCTGCCTGAAATTGTCGAGAGTCTGCCCGTCGTCGGAGGAATACTCCGCTATCGAGTAGCTTACGCCCTCGTTCTGCTTCATATATTCCAGCGGACGCAGCACCGCGTTGTGCTCCAGCGAGGAGATCACCGCGTGGTCTCCCCTTTTGAGCATTCCGTGAATGACGGTGTTGAGCGCGGAGGTGCAGTTGTAGGTGAAGATGATGTTTTCGGGATCGCTCACACCGAACAGCCGCGCCGCGTTTTTGCGGCAGGAATAGATTATCTCGCCGGCGCGCAGCGACATTTTGTGGCCGCTGCGCCCGGGATTGGCTCCCGAGCCGAGCATTGCGTTCATCATTGAGCGCGTCACCGACCTCGGCTTCGGAAAGGTGGTGGCTCCGTTGTCAAAGTAAATCAAGCGCCATCATCGGCGAACACACCGCCGAACGGAATCTTCCTCTCCCTGAGCAGCGACGCCGCGCGGTCGGGATTCCCTCCGATGATCAGGCTGTAGCCGCAGGAGCCCTTCCTCAGCCTTGCGGGAGTGCGCACAAGCCTTGCGGAAAACCTGTGTTTCCTGAGCAGGTCGCGCGCCCTCATCGCGTTTGTCATTGATGTGAAGGTAATTATTCGGTTATCCATTTTTTCACCTCGTCTTAAATTGTATATTCCTACGGTATATACTATGAGCGGGGAAAAGTTTAGACATTGAAATAAAAAAACAGGGCCCGGAAAACCAAGCCCTGATTAAGTATTCGGTTGAGCGCACTTTGAAAATTACGCGAACTTGTCCGCGAGCAGGTTGCCCATATCGTACATTCCCGCCTTTTGCGAGGCGAGGAAAGCCGCCGCGTTTACCGCGCCCTCGGCAAAGACCTCCTTGGACTGCGCGGAGTGCGAGATCGTCACCACCTCGTCGTGACCTGCGAAGATGACCTCGTGCTCGCCGACGATCGTGCCGCCGCGGACGGAGTGGATCCCGATTTCGTTCTTTGAGCGCTTTTTGCGGTAGGCGTGTCTGTCGTAGACGTACTGCGGCTCCTGTTCGAGGGTGTCGGAGACCGCGTCGGCGATCATAAGCGCGGTGCCGCTGGGAGCGTCCACCTTGAGGTTGTGGTGCTTTTCGACGATCTCGATGTCAAAGCTGTTTCCGAGCACCTTTGCCGCCTGCTTTGCAAGCTCGATGAGCAGGTTGATTCCGAGCGACATATTGCCCGAATAGAACACGGCGATCTGTCCGGACGCCTTTTTGATTTTTTCGATCTGCTCGGTGGAATAGCCCGTGGTGCAGATCACGCAGGGAACGCTGTTTGCAAGCGCGAAGCCGAGCATTCCGTCGAGCGCCGCCGGATTTGAAAAATCGATGATGACGTCGGGCTTTTCCGAAACGCCTTCAAACGAGGTATAGACGGGAAATTCATATTTGTTTGTGCCGAAGGCGTCAACTCCGAAAAGGGTTTGGCACCCGCTGTTGTTTTCGACAGCCTGAGCGACAAAGCCGCCCATTTTGCCGTTGCAGCCTACAATTGCTACCTTTACCATTTTTTACACTTCCTTTTCCGTGATTACAAAAAGGGCGGGCTAAGCCCGCCCCTCAGTGGTTTTTAGTTTTTTCTCGCGTACTTGTCAAGCAGATCGTACTTTGCGAGGCAGTCCTTGAGGTTGTGGTAGCCCGCTACGCTCATGGGAACGAGAGGCATTCTGCACTCGCCCGCGCTGAAGCCGAAGAGGTTCATCGCGGTCTTTACGGGGATCGGGTTGACGTCGCTGAACAGGATGTTCATCAGCTCGATATAGTGGAAATGCAGCTTCTGAGCCTTTGCAAAGTCGTTTTCAAGGCAGAACTGACAGATGTTGTGCATCTCCTCGGGGCAGATGTTCGCGAAAACAGAGATTACGCCGAGAGCACCGAGCGACATAAAGGGAACGGTCTGGTCGTCGTTGCCCGAATAGATGTCGAGATTGTCGCCGCAGAGCGAGCGGATAACGGCAACCTGCGAGATGTCGCCGCTGGCTTCCTTTGCCGCTACGATGTTGGGGTGCTTGCAGAGCTCGGCATAGGTCTTGGGCTGGATGTTGCAGCCTGTGCGCGAGGGCACGTTGTAGAGGATCACAGGCAGATCGACCGCGTCGGCGATCATATTGAAGTGCTTTACAAGGCCTGCCTGTGAGGTTTTGTTGTAGTAGGGAGTTACGGTGAGCAGCGCGTCCACGCCCGACTTCTGAGCTTCCTTTGAAAGCATTACGGCAAAGGCGGTGTCGTTGCTGCCGGTGCCCGCGATCACGGGGATCCTGCCGTTAACCTTTTCGGCGGTAAATGCGAGAACCTCGCAGTGCTCCTTTTCGGAGAGCGTCGCCGCCTCGCCTGTTGTTCCGCAGGCGATGATCGCGTCGGTCTTATTCTCGACGTGAAACTCCAGAAGGTCAGCCAGAGCTTCAAAATTTACGGAACCGTCGGAGTTCATCGGGGTGATGAGCGCTACGCCGGAGCCTGTGAAAATGTGGTTAGCCATAATACGCCTCCGTATTGATAATTAGTCCATATATCCTTCCGCGCAAAGGAGCTCGGCAAGAAGAACCGCGCCGCCTGCTGCGCCTCTTAACGTGTTGTGAGACATACAAACGAACTTGTAGTCATACTGAGTGTCTTCTCTGAGTCTGCCGACTGAAACCGCCATACCGTTTTCGAGATTTCTCTCGGAATTGATCTGCGGACGGTCGGGCTCGGTGAAGTAGTGGAGGAAGTGCTTGGGAGCGCTGGGAAGCTCGAGCTCCTGCGCTCTGCCCTGATAGTTCTCCCAGATATTGATGATCTCCTCAACCGTGGGTTTCTTTACGCCGTCCTTGAAGGACATAAATACCGCCGCGGTGTGACCGTCGGAAACGGGAACGCGCAGGCACTGCGAGGTGATCGCGATGTCATCTGTGAGCGCGATCTGATCGCCCTCGATGTGTCCCCAGATCTTGAGGGGCTCTTTTTCGCTCTTCTCTTCCTCGCCGCCGATGTAGGGAATGAGGTTATCTACCATCTCGGGCCAGGTCTTGAAGGTTTTGCCGGCGCCGGAGATTGCCTGATATGTGCAGGCGAGAACCTTGTCTACGCCGAGTGCCTTGAGGGGATGGATAGCGGGAACATAGCTCTGGAGCGAGCAGTTCGATTTAACAGCCACAAAGCCTCTTTTGGTGCCGAGGCGCTTTCTCTGAGCTTCGATGATTTTGATGTGATCCGCGTTGATTTCGGGGATTACCATAGGAACGTCGGGTGTGAAGCGGTGAGCCGAGTTGTTGGAAACGATCGGGCACTCTGCCTTGGCGTATTTCTCCTCGAGCTCACGGATCTCGTCCTTCTTCATATTTACCGCGCAGAAGCAGAAGTCGACCTTGGAAGCGACCTCCTCAACGTTCTCCGCGTCGAGAATAACCATATCCTTGTACTTTTCGGGAAGAGCGGCTGCCATATGCCATCTGCCGTCTACTACGTCGCCGTACTTTTTGCCCGCGCTTCTGGAGCTTGCAGCCAGAACCTTTACTTCAAACCAGGGGTGGTTCTCGAGAAGCAGCGCAAAACGCTGTCCGACCATACCTGTAGCTCCGATAATGCCAACATTAAACTTTCTCACTGTGATTCCTCCGATTGAAACAAATTTTAAAAAACGGTTGCCATATTTTAAAAAATATAATATGATAAATAGAGTTACCGTTGCAGTAAAGCGGCAACCGCAAGATATAGGATGATTTCCAAATTACCCTACTATATACTATACCATTTAAAGTCATCGATGTCAATTATTTTGCAGACTGATTTTTATTGTTATTTAATAAGAAAGGTTTTTTGCTATGAAAACGAGTGATTTTTATTACGAACTGCCAAAGGAGCTGATTGCGCAGACGCCCGTTGAGCCGCGCGACAGCTCGCGCCTGCTCGTTATGAACCGGGAAAGCGGCGAAATCGAGCACAGGCATTTTTACGATATTATCGACTTTCTGAACGAGGGCGACCTTATCGTCGCGAACGATTCCCGCGTCCTGCCCGCGAGGATTTACGGGGTGAAGGACGAAACGGGCGCCAAAGTTGAGTTTCTGCTCCTGAAGCAGATAAGCGGCAACCGCTGGGAAACCCTGTGCAAGCCCGGAAAAAAAGCCAGAGAGGGCGCGCGCTTTTCGTTCGGCGGCGGAATACTTTCCGCCACGGTAGCCGAGGTGAAGGACGACGGCAACCGCATTGTGGACTTTGACTGCGACGAGAGCTTTTTTGCCGCCCTTGACAAAATCGGTCAGATGCCGCTTCCTCCATATATCACCGAGGAGCTCAAGGACAGAGAGCGCTATCAGACGGTATACAGCCACGAGCTCGGCTCCGCCGCCGCCCCTACTGCGGGGCTGCACTTCACCGAGGAGCTTATGGACAGGCTTCGCGGGAAGGGCGTTAAAATCGCCTATGTGACGCTGCACGTAGGTCTCGGAACCTTCCGCCCCGTAAAGGTCGACGACGTCACTAAGCACAAGATGCACAGCGAGCACTATGAGATCCCCGAGGAAACCGCAAGGCTCATCAACGAAACAAAGAAAAACGGCGGGCGCGTTATCGCAATAGGCACCACCTCCTGCCGCACGCTCGAAAGCGTGGCCTCGGAATTCGGAGAAATCAGACCGTGCGAAGGCTTTACCGAGATCTTTATCTATCCCGGCTACGAATTCAAGGTGCTCGACGGGCTCGTTACGAACTTCCACCTTCCCGAAAGCACGCTGATTATGCTCGTTTCCGCCTTCGCGGGCTACGACAACATTATGAATGCGTATCAAATTGCCGTAAAAGAAAAATACAGATTTTTCAGCTTTGGCGACGCTATGATAATTCTATAATTTTAATTCTTCGGAGGAATTATGTTTAAACTGATCAAAACCGAAAACAAGGCTCGGCGCGGAGAATTTGAAACGCCTCACGGCACGATCCAGACTCCCGCCTTTATGAACGTGGCGACCTGCGGCGCGATCAAGGGCGCGGTGTCGGCGCTCGATTTGAAGAATATAAAATGTCAGGTGCAGCTCTGCAACACCTATCATCTTCACCTGCGCCCCGGCGACGGAAACGTCAAGGCTCTGGGAGGACTTCACCGCTTTACCCGCTGGGACGGTCCGATACTCACCGACAGCGGCGGCTTTCAGGTGTTCTCGCTTGCGAAGCTGCGCAATATCAAGGAGGAGGGCGTTTACTTCAACTCACACATCGACGGCAGAAAGATCTTTATGGGGCCCGAGGAGAGTATGACTATCCAGTCGAACCTCGGCTCTACGATCGCCATGGCGTTTGACGAGTGCGTTGAGAACCCTTCGCCCTACGAATACACAAAGCAGAGCGTTGAGCGCACCACCCGATGGCTGAAGCGCTGCAAGGACAAGATGGCAGAGCTTAATTCTTTAGAAGAAACAATCAACCGTGAGCAAATGCTTTTCGGTATCAATCAGGGCGGAACCTATTCCGACCTTAGAACAGCTCATATGCAGGAGATCGCCGAAATGGATCTCGACGGCTACGCGATCGGAGGACTTGCCGTAGGCGAGCCTACCGAGGTGATGTATGAAATCATCGAGGAGGTTGAGCCGCACGCGCCGAAGGACAAGATCCGCTACCTGATGGGAGTCGGCACGCCCGTCAATATTCTCGAGGCGGTCCACCGCGGTATCGATTTGTTCGACTGCGTGATGCCCAGCCGCAACGCGCGCCACGGACAGCTTTTCACCCGGGACGGCGTGCGCAACATCAACAACGCCAAATATGAGCTCGACAGCTCCCCTATCGACGAGCGCTGCGACTGTCCGACCTGCAGAAACTTTTCGCGCGCATACATAAGGCACCTGATGAAAAGCGGTGAAATGCTCGGAATGAGACTCGCCGTTATGCATAACCTCTACTTCTACAACAACCTGATGGAGGTCATCAGAAAGAAGCTCGACGAGGGAACTTTCGAAGAATTCTACTCGGAGCAGAGGGAAATCCTGGGCGTGCGGATATAAACTGCGCAATGTGCCGAAGGAAAAAGACGGCATTTTCTCAAATTTATGTAAAAAAACACTTGAAACCGCGGTTTAAAACTGATATAATACTGGATGTTGTGTTAAAAACAATAGAAATGAAATAATGACGGAGGTAATTCAGTATGGGCAGTTTGTTACCAATGATTTTAATCTATGCGGTAATTATCGGCTTGGTCTACCTGTTCCTTATCAGACCTAACTCAAAGAAGAAAAAAGAAGAAGCGGCAATGCGCAACAACCTTGAGATCGGCGACGAGATCACCACTATCGGCGGCATCGTCGGCAGAGTGGTCGCCATCAAGGACGAAGAGGACGCGCTCATCATCGAAACAGGCTCGGACAGAGTGAAGATGAAGTTCAAAAAATGGTGTATTTCTTCTGTTGACACCGTGAAGGAAGCTCCCAAAAGCGAGAATGAGGCTGTGGAAAAGAAAGGCTTGTTCGGCAGAAAGAAAAAGGAAGATTCAAAAAAGGAAGATTCCAAGAACGAAAAGAAAGATTAACAACAGAATAAAATCAGGCTCTCCCGAATATAATGGAACAAATTATATTCGGGGGAATTTTTATGTCTGACAAAAAACTGATGATAAAATCCGTTTCCGTCGGAGCTCTGTGCGGACTTGCGTGCAGCGTGGCGGTTATGTGCGTTTTCGCTTTGGCAATGCTCAAAACAGGGCTCCTCTCCGAGAGCGCGCTCAACTATATCACGGCGGGCTTTCTGGGACTCGGCGCGATAGTCGGCGGCTTTGCCGCGGCAAAAATCAACAGGGGCGCGGGACTTATCGTGGGCGCGCTGACGGGCGCGGTTATGATTTTTGCGCTCGTGATAGTTTCGGCGCTGCAAAACAGGGCGGACTTCTCCCCTCTGTTTTTCATCAAGCTGCTTTCCGCCGCTGCCGGAGGCTCGCTCGGAGGTATTTTGGCGGTGAGAGAAAAAAAGGGTTATTAACGCTTTATGCCTGCGCTTTACGCTCAAATTCCGCCAAACATTCGGTATCTCGGTTTTTTTGCAAAAACAGTGGAAAAATTTATAATTATGTGGTATAATGGTCAGGAATATAGGTAAAATGGAAATTTATAACTATACCACAAAAAAGGAGAACCAAAATATGGCAAAGCTAAAGCTACCTGAGCAGCTGAAATCTTGGAAGGTTATTTCAGCGTTACCGGACAAAAACGGCTTTCCCGCGTACAGCGTTGCGCGCAATGAATTTAACGGCTCAAAGACAAGAGCCGCGCTGACCGTGATCAGCTACAGCGGCGACGATTACACCAGCGACAACGTTGACCTGGTCAACGAGGAAGCGGCTTTTGTCAGAACCGTCGCAAAGCTGCGCGGAGTTACCTCATATCTCAACGCGGTAGTGGACAATCAGCCCTTAAAGAACAAGATCACTTTTTTCCTGCTCACCGAGGATCTGCCCACGCTCGCGGACAAGCTCAAACAAAAAGCGTTTTCCGAAAGCGAGGTCGTCGAATTCGGACTTCAGATAAGCGAGCTGCTTGACAAGCTGGAGCAAAACAATATTTTCCACGGCAATTTGTCTCCCGATAACATCTTTGTCACCGAGGAAGGCCGCTTCCTCATCGGCGGCTTCACCGCTTTTGACAGCGATTTCGAGGATCTTACCTACTCGGCTCCCGAGGTTTACGAGAACGCTCAGCCCGACTACACCACCGACATCTATTCGCTCGGCATTATTATGTACGCGATGGAAAACGACGGCAAGCTCCCCTTTGAAAACGAGGGCGACAAGAGCGCCGCGCTGCAAAAGCGCTTGTCAAAGGCGGCTGTTCCCGCTCCCGCAAACGGCAGCGAAAAGCTCAAGAGCGTAATTGTGATCGCCTGCCAGCCCGACAACAAGAACCGCTGGAAGAACGCCGGCAACATCAAAAACGCGCTGGCTTCGATCAAGTCCGAGCTTCCCTCACAGGCAAAGCCCGAAAATAACGTTATTGTTCCCGAGAGCACCGATTTTGAGAGCAATGTATTTGAGGAGTTCGCTTTCGATGAGGTTCAGACTCCCGATGAAAAGAGCAAGGCTGCCGATAACGCTGCCGCTGCCGCGCTCGGCGCGTCGGCTTTAGTCAAGGCAGCGGATCTGAACGAACCCGAGACTGCCGAACCCTCGGCATTTAAACCCGCAGCCGACCTTTCGGAAACAGCCGCTCCCGAAGCGGCAGAGGTATCCGAAGTACCGGAAAAAACCGAAAAAGCCGAAATATTTGAAAAACCTGAAATATTTGAAAAACCCGAAACGGTCGTAACTCCCGATGAGAGCGAAGCGCCCGCCGCTTCCGAATCGGAGATCGACAACCGCGTATTTGACAACTATGTTCCCGAGACCAAGGTGTTCAGCATTAACGACCTGAAGAACGCCGAAGAAAAGGATTACGGCGACTTCTTTGAGTCCGATCCTATCGAGGAGCCCAAGGCGTCCGTTCCCGAAAAGGAAGCTCCTCCCGCGGCGCCGAATCCTGCCGACGCTTTTGAAGGCAACGCCTTCTTTGACGTAGAGCCCGACGAAAAGGAACCCGAACAGGAAAAGACGAGCCGCACAGGCGTTATCGCGGTTATTCTGCTGATAGTCGCCGCTCTGCTCGGACTCGCCGCATACGGCGTGTTCGCCTATCAGAACAACTGGTTCCCGTTTATGAAGGACTCGGGCAGCAGCCGGAGCTCCTCGGGCGAATCCTCCGCGGCAGATGAAACCCGGTCCACCGAGGCAACCGTTCCCGCGACCTCAGAGGGTTCGACCGAGACCACCGAAAAAGAGATCAAGGAGCTTCATCCCGCAAACGTAACGGGACTTTCCCAGGAGGAAGCTACCGCTCAGCTCAAGGCTCAGGGCTACAACGTTGAGATCCTCGGTTATGAATACAGCAGCGACATTCCCTTTGAGCACGTCACCAGAACTTCGCCCACAAGCGAACAGACGCTTTCAACCGACTGCACTGTTTACCTCTATCTCTCCAACGGTCCCGATCCCGGCGGAAGCGACTCCGAGGGCGGCTCCTCCGAGAGCAGCGACAGCGAGAACAGCAGCGAGAGCAGCGGTGAGAGCAGCGGCTCCGAAAACGGAGACAGCAGCTCAAGCGAAAGCAGCTCGAACGGAAACGACTCAAACGAAGGCGGCAGCGATAACAACGGCGGCAACAGCGTTCAGAACGTCCGCACCGCTCCCCGGAGTCCCGCGGCCGCAAACACAAGCATAAAAACAAACGTGAGCTCAGGCTCGGACTCGGGCAGCAGCTCAAAGAAATTTCTCTATATGAGCGTCAGCTCAACAGGCTCCGATAACAACTTCATCCCCTACAAAAACAACACAAGGTATCTTACCGAGAGTGAAGTCAACGCGATGAGCCGCGAGGAGCTCAATCTTGCGCTCAATGAGATCTACGCAAGAAGAGGAAGAATTTTTACAAACGCATCCCTCGCCTCCTATTTCAATTCCCAGTCGTGGTACAATCCTGTTTACACCGAGGACGAGTTTGTTGCAAATGTTGTTTTTAACGACTACGAATCCAAAAACGTAGACTTGATTCGCAAGGTTCAGGAACAAAAGGGATATTTCTGATAATCCGCGCGCTTCCTGCCCTTACCTGAAAAGGGGATTTTTATGAAAGAAAAGGTATTAAGGATCCTGCGGAGCAACACTCTGTTCGCGTTTGCGCTGAACGCCGTTTTTCTGGCATTGTGCGTGATCACCACCTCGTTTACCTACGAGGGCTCCGCCGATTTCTATAACTCCGTCCGTATCTGCCGCGACCACCTGTATGTCAACTCCGACATCAACTATCTGCTGGCGTCGCTGATCGGAACACTGCAGTACGCTTTCCCGGGAATCAACTGCTTTGTGCTGTTTGAGGTGCTGGCGTCCTACGCGGCGTTTGTTTCCGTCACCTTTGTATTCGCGGAAAAGTACAACAAGAGGAAGTCGTTCGTATTTGCGACTCTTCTCAACATTATGTTCGCCCTGCACCACTACACCAATGTGGACAGCACGCGAACCGCGGCGCTGCTGTGCGCGGCGGGATTTTTGCTGATGCTGCTGGCGATCTATAATAAGCGCTACTCGCTTTCGTGCTGGGTAGGCGTGATCGAAATAATTTTCGGCTCGTTTCTCAACATCGCCTACTTCTTCATCGCGCTGGGCTTCGGCGTGGCGTTTTACTTCGGCGATATGATCGCCAAAAAGAAGTACAGGCTGCCGTTCCGCAAATTCTATTGGTACTCAAGGCCGTTTATGCTGATGTTCCTGCTGGCGACGGTGCTTTCGCTCGGACTGCACCAGTTTTCCTACACGGTAAACCACGCCACCGAGGAATCGGGCAATTACTATGAATACTCGATGATAAAAAACTCCGTCAAAACGCTTCCCTTCCCCGGCCTTTCCGACCACGAGGAAGAATTTGAGGAGGCAGGCATCGACAAGGTCGACTATGAAATGCTGAAATACGGCTACTACGACGCCGACGGCCCGCTCAACACCGAAGCGCTAAAGGCTGTTCATAATATTCAGCTCGAAGAAAAGCCCGTCAATCTGGGCAACACGCTGTATTCCGTTTTCAGCGATAACTATGATGAGATTATGCACTTCGGCAGATCGATTATCGTGATCTCGGTTTATCTGATAGTGTCGGTGCTTTTCATCCTCTATCACAAAAACCGCTTTTCGTTTTTCCCGCTTTTCTATATGCTCGCGGGATATATTTCGAGCTTCGTTCTGCGGTTTTTCTACAACGACAGCAGCAACGTCACCTACGGCGTGTGGCTGTTTATGATAATGATGCTGTTCAACTCCTTCAACTTTGAAATGCACCGCAGGCAAAAGCCTGCCTCGGCTATCAGAAGGCACAACGGTTATCTCATCGGTTCCTGCAGCGTGATCGCCGCTCTTGCCGCGCTCAACGGCATTCTTTACTACTACAACCGTACCGAGCCGCCCGAGAAGAACAGCTCGCGGTTTTTGTTCTCGGAACTCGACAGAAACCCGGACTGCTATTACGTGATGGATCCCCAGACCAAGGAATCTTTCATCAAGACCACCGAGAACTATCTGCACCCGATGTGGGGCTTTAAAGAGGACTATCTGAGCAATCTTGACGACTTCGGTTATCTGCACAACGACGAGGCTCTGCGCAGAAGGTTCCCTCAGAACCAGAACATTTACCACAATGTGCTCACAGGCAGAAAGGTGTTCGTCATCGACAACGGCGTTACGTTCAGAAAGGAACGCTACTTCACAAAGCACTATTCCTCCGACGGAAAACGCGCCGAATATGAGCCCGCGCCATCTCCGAACGGGTTCAGTATTTACAAGGTTACTTTGTCATAATCCAAAAGCTGCTCCGCGCTAGAAAAGCGTTGGAGCAGCTTTTTTCATATCATCGGGAACCGGCGTTTTCAATTCGATGATCTCTCCCGTTACGGGGTGAGGGAACCTCATCTCACCGCAGTGGAGCGCCTGGCGCGAAATCAATTCGGCTTTGCCGCCGTACAGATCGTCGCCGAGAAGCGGATGTCCGAGGTGCGCCATATGGCAGCGGATCTGGTGAGTTTTTCCCGTTTCGAGGATAAGTCTTACAAATGAATATTCTTTATTGGAATAAAGAACCTCATAATGAGTTACCGCAGGCGCGCCGCTGTCTATGACACGGCGCACTATTTTTGAGCCCTCAAGCAAGCCTATCGGCGCCGAAACCGTGCCGCTTCCGCTCATTTCTCCGTGCACAAGGGCGAAGTAGGTTTTTTCGACGAGGTGCTTCAGCTTGAAAACCGTGAACTTGTCCTTGCAGATCATCACAAGCCCCGAGGTGTTCCTGTCGAGCCGGTTGAGAGCTCGGAAAACGTAGCTCTCTCCCCTGTTTTGACTGTAGAAGGCGACGATGTTGGCAAGGGTGTCGGTTTGGTGCTGCTTTACGGGATGTACGGGCATATAGGGCGGCTTGTTGACGACGAGCAGGTAATTGTCCTCGTAAACGACCTCGGGCTCGCCCTCAACAGGCTCGATAAAGGAGCTTTCCTCCTCGGGCAGATTGATTATCACCTGCGCGCCCGCGGTCACGGGATCGACGGTGCGCAAAATTTTGCCGTTCATCAAAATGCCCTCTTTTTCTCGTTTGAGAAGTGTTATCATTCTGGTGGAGACGGAGCAATAGCCCTTCAGAAACCATTTCGCGGGCTTTTGGTCGTACTCCTCAGGGACGGTGAATTTCAGCGTTTCAGCCATAGAACACCCTCCATACCGCAAACGCCGCTCCTGCCTGAAGCAGGATGATCAGCGGTATTCCCAGCATAAATTTGATATGACGGGTTTTGTGGCGGATGAGCAGCATTGTGAGCAGCATAAATACGCTTCCGCCGAGCGCCGACACGAGCAGCAAGGTCGATTCCTTTACGCGCCAATCCCTGTGAACGGCGCGGCGCTTGTCGAGCGCCGTGATGATCACGGCGAATATGCTGATCGCCGCAAGATAGATATAAATAAATAATTCCATTATAAACTCCGAGGATGATAAAAGTGAAAATTTCAAAGCCACTGCCAATCGTTGTTACAGCCGCGCTGATGGCGGGGATGATTGCGCTCAGCGCCGCGGTCAAGGTCAACCGCCCAAAGCCCGAGGCTACCGAAGCTCCCGCTATGAGCCGGAAGGCTCAGGCGGACAGCGAAGAAAAGGAAATGCGCGGCGTGTGGATAACATATATGGATCTGAGTATGGAAAACGAGAGCGACAAAAGCGAGGGCGCCTTCCGCAGAAAGTTTTCC
>ONIJ01000233.1 GCA_900317875.1 uncultured Eubacteriales bacterium | reverse complement strand
GACGCGCCGTTAATCCGACGTAGAGATTATGCCGTTTTCTCCAAAGGCGCACTGCCTGCCGCGGCTCGCGGCTCAGAAGCCCATTTCCATAAGCCAGTTGTTTAAGGCGCGGTCGCGTTTGCGGGGGTCGGTTTCGGTATTATTATACTCGCCTTTGATGTTTCCGTCAACAATAAAGAGGACTCTTCCGCACCTTGCGGCGACCTTGGCGTCGTGGGTAACGAGCATAACTGTCGTGCCGTTTCCGTTGATTTTGCAGAGCTCGTCCATAACCTCGTCGGAGCTTGCTCGGTTGAGCGCGCCGGTGGGCTCGTCGGCAAAAATGATTTTGGGATTGTTAATCATACTGCGGCAGATGCACGCCCTCTGGAGCTGACCGCCCGACACCTCGTTGATGTCGTTGTCGGCTATTTCGATAATGCCGAGCTTGCGCATAAGCTCCTTGCCGCGTTCGAGCTTTTCCTTCGGAGAAAGCGTGTTCGCCTTTGACTGGCGCGCCGGCAGAATTATGTTGTCGAGCACGCTGAGATTTTTGAGCATATACATCTGCTGGAAGATGAAGCCCATTTCATCGAGCCTGAGCTCTGCAAGCTCCTTTTCCCTGAGCTTTGAGATACTCTTCCCCGAGAAGAACACCTCGCCCGAGGTCATACTGTCCATACCCGAAACCGTGTAGAGCAGCGTACTTTTTCCCGAGCCCGACGGTCCCATAACCGCGACCATCTCGCCCTCGCTGACCGAGAAATTCACATTTCGCAAAACGTTGTTCTGACGCTTGTTTGTGATGTAGGTTTTGCAAAGATCCTTTACCTCTAAAATAGCCATAACTTTCTCCTTACTCCACACTGTTGATTTCGTTTGAGCTTACACGGCGGACCGACAGCGCCGTGAGGAAAACGCTGAGCGTCGTTGCCGCGACAATAATAAGCGGATAAATTACAAATGACAGTAAAATATTTGTATCGAAAACGACGGTCTTTGCGCCCATCATCCGGAATATTCCCGCGGTTGAAATGTACCCTATCGGGTTTGACAGCGCGATCGAAAGCAGCACCGCGAGCACCATAACGATTCCTATCCTGAGCGTCTGCCAAATGATTATCGAGCGGTTTTTGAAGCCTATCGCCTTGAGCATCGCGAT
Source organism: uncultured Eubacteriales bacterium (assembly GCA_900317875.1). Lineage (GTDB taxonomy): Bacteria > Bacillota > Clostridia > Oscillospirales > Acutalibacteraceae > Ruminococcoides. The sequence goes on along the minus strand of ONIJ01000233.1, from coordinate 6,754 downwards.
TTCGCCGCGCTCCTTCGTGAGGAAGCTCTTTTCCATAAGCACCGCGACAAGAATATCGATAAGAATAATCACCGGAAGCAGCAGCGCCGCAACGCCGTCCATTATTCCGCCTACGCCGCCGACGCAGTAGTCGACGTATTCGCCCGCAGTCATCACCTTGACATCTGTGTACATATCGCGGATAGCGTCGATTCTCCTTGCGATTTCCGCGTCGTCGGGATTGTCGCGGAAACGCACCTGGAAGTCGTTAAGTCCCGCGAGACTCTTGAAGCTGTACTCCTGATCCGGATAAAGCCTGATGTTGTCGCCCAGGCTCATCATCGTCTGATAGGTCGCGGTCACAACGCACTCCCTTTCGCTGTCGGCGGTGTTTACCGTCACGGTGTCGCCGATTTTTGCGCCGATTTTGTCGGCAACGAGGTACGACATAGCGATCTCGTCCTTGTTCTGAGGCGCGCTGCCGTCGATGTAGGCGTATTCGTCGGGCGTGATGTTGACACCTTCAACTCCGTGAGTTTTGACCTTGACGCCGTCCTTTTCGACCGTGACGTTTGAAACAAGCTCTACAAAGCAGTCGGCTTCCCAGCCCTTTTCTCTGAGATCGTTTTCCATCTCGGCTATGCGGGTGTTGAGCTTTTCCCTGCCATCGTCGACAAGATATTTTTCAAAAACGTCCGGCTCGATTATCGCGGCGTCGCATTCAGCCATATTGATCCACGCGAGCAGCTTTCCGCTCTTCATCGTAGTGGAGATATTGAGCACGACGAGAAGCATTGAAATGCCGACGAAGAAGGTCACAAGCATAATTCCGAACCGCTTTACGCCGCTGAGGATGTCGTTTATTGCCATATAAAATACGGGACGCACGCGCTTTTTGCCGAGGCGGATAAGCCCTTTCTTTTTATATCGCTCGCTCGTGGCTCCGCTGTGGATGGCGTTGATCGGCGTGTACTTTTTGATTTTGCGCGTGCTCAGCCAGCAGAACAGCATAATTATTCCCACTACTGCCAGAGCGCAGCCTAAGCCGAGCAGTATTCCGTTTTCGCTTCCCATTACAATGCTCTGCGCAACCTGCTGCAGCAACAGATTTCCGAACGGGATTGACAGCGCCATTCCGACGACCGCGCCGACAATTGAAATAGCGAGATACTTGACGAGGTAGAGCGAACGGACTTTGCCGTTCGGAATACCGATCGCCTTCATAATTCCGATCTGCCTGAATTCCTCGCTGAGCGTAAAGCCGATAGTGAAGCGGAGAATTACTACCGAAATCACGATGAGTGCAATGCTGACGATAAGCAGGATACCCGCGATAATCATTTCCATTATATATGTAAAGCGGATAAGCGCCCGGTCGCCGCTGAAGGCTATCGCGTCGCAGTCGTTGATAGCCTTTTGAAGCGCGGGTACATCGTCGGTGTCGATAAAGCTGATGTAGAAAAGGTAGGGTTCGAGGTTTTCTATCTCTTCAAACGCCTTGTAGTCGTCTTCCGAAACAAGGAAACGCGTGTTTCCCATCAGACGCGAGCCGAGCACGGCATCCTTTAAAATTCCCTTTACGGTGACGCTGCGGTTGACGTTGCCCGTGGTAAGCGTGACTTTGTCGCCGACCTTTGCCCCGCAGCTGTCGAGAACCGACTGACGCACATAGGTTTCGCCTTCCTTTACTTCGGTGATCTCGTTGTCGTCGCCGTCAAAAAAATTCTGGATCTTATTAGGCAGGCAACTGATCAGTCCCATTGTAGCCGACTGGTTCTGCTGAACCTTTCCGCGGCCTTCGAATTTGTAGTTTGAGAGAAAAATACATTCCTCCTGCTTAAAGCCCTTTACACTGTCCAGGTCCTTCACGGCTTCCTTTACGCTGATCTTGCCGCCCGAGCGCTCAAAAATCACATAGTCGCCGACGCCCGCCTTTTCGAAATAGCTGTCGAGCGAGCTTGTGACCGCCACAAGGTTGTTCGCGCTTGAGGCTATGAACGTCACCGCGAGGATCACGAATATCAGAACAATAATGTTCATCGTCTTTTTGCGCCTTAAATCGCGCTTCAGGATGTCAAAAAACATAAACTACTCCTTGGGTATCGTGCCGCCGAAAACGGAGGCAAGCATCTTTTCCTGTCTGTTGTGGCTTCAGTATAGCGGACCAATTATTAAATAATCCTTAAGTTTTTTAATTTTTTAAAAAATAAAAGCAGAACCCGGCTTCATTCGGGCTCTGCCGCTTAATTCTCTTTTCTTCTGCATCTGCCGAGCGCTATTTCGGTGGTGCCCTCAAACAGCTCGCAAAGGCGCTGGACCTGAATGCTCAGGTCGTACTTCATTCCGCTGCCGAGCCACTCGATCACAAAACCGACCAAAAGGCTCTTATAGTACATAACGATCACCTGCTTGTCGTCTTCGCAGAGATCCGAGTCCTTTACAAAGGCGTTGAAGTACTCTGTAACGGTGCGGTGTGCGATGCGGCTGAGATAGCGCTCGAATACGTTTTTGTTTGCGGAATTATAAATGTGCAGCATTGCGGTTTTGTTCTGCAGCGCAAAATCCATCGCCGCAAGAATACTGGAGTAGATGTCGGTATTTTCGCCGCTGACCTGAACCAGCGCGTCCGCCTGCTCGTTGAGAATCTCCTCAACAAGCGAGGGAATGTCGTCAAAGTGATAATAAAACGAGTTGCGGTTTATTCCGCAGTCCTCAACGATCTCTTTGACTGTGATTTTGTTGATCTGCTTTTGATTGAGCAGCTTCATAAACGATTTTTTGATCGCGTCCTTGGTAAGACTTGTCATTCGGTTGCTCCTTGAGGTATTTATCTTCACAGAGGAGATCATCGCCTTGCCCTCTGTCACTATCGGCTTATATTATATCAAAAACGCAGCAAAATGTCTACGCTTTTTTTATTTTTTTATGCTGCCGCAGCGTTTTTCCGCTCATAATAAAAAGGCACTGACCTGAGTCAATGCCTTTATGAATCCGGTGTTTCTTTAATTATGAGTTTGCCTCGATGTAAGCAACGAGAGAACCTACAGTCTTAAGGTTTTCGATTTCCTCGTCGGGAACCTCAACCTCAAACTCGTCCTCGATGGACATAAGAAGGTCAACAACGTCCAGAGAATCCGCGCCAAGGTCTTCCTGAAGGTCGGTCTCCTCAGTAATCTTATCCTCTTCTACGTCAAACTGCTCAGCAAGGATTGCCTTAACTTTTTCCAATACCATTATAATTCCTCCTGTAAAATAATCTGTACCCGCCCTGTAGACAAAAGTACATATTTTGTGCTACAATGATTAGAGAATCTAACCACCGCTAAACAAACCGTCTGTTTGTTACACTTCAATATTATTGATAAATCACTGCTTTGTCAATATGTATTTTGAAATTTCTCGGAAAATTCCAGATTTTGCATAAATAATTCCTGTTCTTATGAATTTTGAATAGGTAATACTGATATGAATTCGGAGGAAAAAAATATGAGCAAAAAGCACTACGCGGTCATAGGACACCCTATAGGTCATACTATGTCCCCATTTATCCATAAAAAACTCTTTGATCTGGCAGGTATAGACGCCGATTATACAAAGCTCGACATCGCTCCCGAAAGGCTCGGTGATGAATTTGAGAGCACCCTGCGCGGGCTCGACGGCTACAATGTGACCATCCCTCACAAGCAGGCGATCATCCCGTTTCTTGACTCGCTCGACGACAAGGCTAAGATGTACGGCAGCGTAAACACTGTTTCCAATATTGACGGCAGGGCAAAGGGCTATACCACCGATCCCGACGGCTTTATCAAGGCTATTGAGGCGGCGGGGATCGACCTCGACGGAAGAATTATGATCCTCGGCTGCGGCGGCGTCGCGCGCACCATAGCCTATGAGATCGCCCTGCGCGGCAAACCGTTTGAGTTCGCCGTGCGCCGTCAGAGCGTGGGAAAGGCAGGGCTGCTGTGCCTGGACATCACGCGCAAGCTGCCCGAAACTCAGGTGAGCTTCGGCCTTATTGACCAGATCATCGGCGAGGTGGACGTGCTTATCAACGCAACTCCCGTGGGAATGTATCCCAACTGCGATGAGCAGCCCATACACAACTGCGCGATCGGCAGGTGCCACGCCGTTTTCGACGCTATCTATAATCCGCTCGAAACCGCCCTTGTAAAGCGCGCCAAGGCAAACGGCGCAAAGGCCGAGGGCGGAATGTCGATGCTGGTATGGCAGGCGGTCGTGGCTCAAAAGCACTGGAACGGCACGGAATTTGACAGCGAGGACATCAAAAAGCTCTGCGTCGAAGCGGCTGAGGAAATGAAAAACCGGGGTTAAATATGAACAATATTATTCTCTGCGGCTTTATGGGCTGCGGAAAGTCCACCGTCGGCAGAACCGTCGCGCGCAAGATGGGCAGGCGGTTTTTGGATATGGACAGATATATAGAAACCAAGGCGGGGAAAACGATCCCCGAGATATTCGACGAGGTCGGCGAGGAAGGCTTCCGCGACCTTGAGCACGAGGCGTGCGCTGAGCTCGCGCAGATGAGCAATATCATCATCGCCTCGGGCGGCGGAGCGTTCACCTTTGATCGCAATGTGGAGGTTTTCCGCGGCGTGGACAAGATCGTCCTGCTCGACGTGCCGCTCGACGTAATTAAGCGCCGCCTGCGCAACGACACACACCGTCCCCTGCTGCAGCGGCCCGACAAGGACAGAGTTATGGAGAAGCTTTACAACAAAAGATTGCCAAAATATCACTCTGCCGCCGACATTGTGATAAAGGGCGGAAGCACTCCGCTCAAAACCGCCCAGGTCATTATTAACGCGCTTAAATTAAAAAAATAAATCCGCGCTATTGACTTCGGCGCTTTAAAGTGGTAAAATATTTATCGCGTAATATTTGACAACAGAAAGGTAAATTGAGTTATGATCATCGTATTAAAGCCAACCACCACACCGGAACAGCTTCTGACCTTTTCCGAAAAGCTGAAAACAGACTACGACGTTAAAATCAACCGCTGGGACGGCGTTCACTCCACCGTTCTCGGATTGATCGGCGACACCACCCGGATCGACATCGAATACATCGAGGCGCAGGACATCGTCGAGAGCGTAAAGCGAGTTCAGGAGCCGTATAAAAAGGCGAACAGAAAGTTCCATCCCGAAAACACCAAAATAAAAATCAGCGACACCGTGACAATCGGCGACGGCAGCCTGCACATTATGGCAGGTCCCTGTTCTGTTGAAAACGAGAATCAGATCGTCGAAATCGCCAAGAGCGTCCAAAAGTCGGGCGCTACACTGCTTCGCGGCGGCGCCTTCAAGCCGCGCACCTCGCCCTACGCGTTTCAGGGACTCAAATCCGAGGGGCTTGATCTGTTAAAGACTGCGCGCAAGGAAACAGGGCTTCCGATCGTTACCGAGATTATGCGCGTGTCGCATATCGATATGTTTGAAAACGTAGACATCATTCAGGTCGGCGCCAGAAATATGCAGAATTTTGAGCTTTTGAAGGAGCTCGGCAAGACAAACAAGCCCATTCTCCTCAAAAGAGGTCTTTCCGCCACGATCGAGGAGTGGCTTATGAGCGCCGAGTACATTATGGCAGGCGGCAACGACAAGGTTATGCTCTGCGAGCGCGGTATCCGCACCTACGAAACCTTCACGCGCAACACCCTCGATGTGTCCGCAATTCCCGTAATCAAAAAGCTCTCGCACCTTCCCGTGATCGTGGATCCCAGCCATGCGGCCGGCAAAAGCTGGCTCGTTGAGCCGCTCGCCATGGCGGCTGTTGCGGCAGGCGCCGACGGACTTATTATCGAGGTCCACAACGATCCGCCTCACGCGCTCTCCGACGGCGCGCAGTCGCTCACACCGGCTCAGTTCGACGTCGTGGCGAAGAAACTATTTTCACTTAAGAAGGCGTTACGGTAATGAAAATCGCAGTTGTAGGCTTGGGCATTATCGGCGGCAGCTACTGCAAGGCGCTTAAGGCTCACACCAACCACTATGTAATCGGTATTAACCGCACCAAGAGCGTCGCGGAGCACGCGCTCAGGCTCGGCACGATCGATGAGATCGGCACTCCCGAAAGTTTGGGAGACGCGGATATAACGATCGTCAGCACCTATCCGCAGGCGTGCGTGGACTTTATAAAGGAAAACGGGCAATATATCAAAAAGGGCTCGATTGTCACCGACGCTGCGGGAATCAAGCGCAAAATCTGCCCTCAGCTCACTGAGCTTTCGCAGAAGTTCGGCTTTGTATACGTCGGCAGCCACCCGATGGCAGGCAAGGAAAAAAACGGCTTTGACGCCGGCGATGAAAACCTTTTTATGGGCGCGAGCTTTCTTATCACTCCCTGCGGAGCCGATCACGACAGCGTCAACGTGCTCGCTAAGCTGGCGATTGAGATCGGCTTCGGCACAATAAAAATGACCACTCCCGAGGAGCACGACAGGATGATCGCCTTCACCTCACAGATCCCTCACGTGCTCGCCTGCGCCTACGTGCTCAGCCCGAGCTGCCCGAATCACGTTGGCTTTTCCGCGGGAAGCTACCGCGATGTTTCGCGCGTTGCGAACATTAACTCCAAGCTGTGGAGCGAGCTTTTTCTCGAAAACAAAGAGCCGCTCACCGAGGAGCTCGAGGTGCTGTACAGAAACATTCTGGAAATCTACAAGGCAATAAAAAATGAGGACAAAGAAACCCTTACGGAGCTGCTGGAAAAGGGTCATCAGGTAAAGCAGCAGCTCGGTGAATGATAAATTCAGGAG
>ONIJ01000235.1 GCA_900317875.1 uncultured Eubacteriales bacterium | reverse complement strand
GAAAGCGCGGGATGACAAACGTTCCCAAACGCACCATTACAAGTTGCGCGAACTGACCGTCGGGGCACCCGACCGGCGCGCTTTGCTCTGATATATGAATTTAGGAGCCGGCTCAAAACTCGAAAATGAGTATTGAGCCGGCTCCTTTTATTTGAAATTATAATTCTAATTTCGAATCAAAGAGGATGTATCATATTTTTTCTGTCGAGCAGGTCGCCGTTGATTCCCGCCTTGGCATTTCTGCGCTTTTCGAAGAAATCCATAGCTACCTTCGGGAACTGAGCATATGACAGAACGTCCTCGGGCTGCTCCATATACTCGGCGATCTCGGCCCTGAGCTTGTCGAGCTCGGGTTCGAGACGGTCTGCAGGTCTGCCCGAAATAATCTCCATATCGCCGCAGATTTTCTTCTGAAACTCGGGATCGATCGGCATAGGAGTTGTGCCGTACTCGCCGGCAACCATTCCCTTGAATTCGCGGGTACACATACTGTAGCGCTCGCCGGTAATTACATTGAACACCGCCTGTGTGCCGACGATCTGTGAGGTTGGCGTTACGAGAGGCGGATAGCCCGAGTCCTCACGGACGCGCGGAACCTCCTCAAGAACCTCGGTGAGCTTATCCTCCTTGCCCGCCTGCTTAAGCTGTGAAAGCAGGTTTGAGAGCATTCCGCCCGGAACCTGATAGATGAGCGCCTTTGCGTCTGTGGCGAGCATTTTGGGATCGAGCAGTCCGCTCTTGATGTATTTCTCTCTGAGAGTCATAAAGTAGGCGCGAATTTCGGCAAGCGCCCTGATGTCGAGTCCGGTGTCAAACTCGGTGCCCTGAAGCGCGGCGACCATACTCTCTGTCGGCGCGTGTGAGGTTCCCAGAGCAAGAGGGCTGATTGCGGTATCAATCGCGTCAGCGCCCGCTTCAACCGCCTTTAACAGGCACATTGAAGCCAAACCAGAGGTGTAGTGGGTGTGGAGCTGCAGGGGCATTTCGGGAAGCGCTGCTTTGATAGCTTTAACAAGGCTCTCGGTACGCGAGGGTGTGAGCAGAGCCGCCATATCCTTGATGCAGATCGAATTTGCGCCCGCGTCGGCTATCCTCTTGGCATACTCAACGTAATAATCGTCGGTGAAAACGGGACCGGTGGTGTAGCTTATCGCAACCTGAGCGTGTCCGCCCTCCTTATTGGCGGCGGAAATCGCGGTTTTCAGATTATTTATATCGTTGAGCGCGTCAAAGATACGGATGATGTCGATTCCGTTTGCTATGCTGCGCTGCACAAGATACTCGACGCAGTCGTCAGCGTAGTGGCGATAACCGAGCATATTCTGTCCTCTGAACAGCATTTGTAGCTTTGTGTTGGGACAGTGGTCTTTGATTGTGCGGAGGCGCTGCCACGGATCCTCGTTAAGGAAGCGCAGGCAGGCGTCGTAGGTCGCGCCGCCCCAGCACTCAAGTGAATAGTAACCTATTTTATCGAGCGAATCCAGAATAGGAAGCATATCCTCCGTCGTCATTCTGGTCGCAATAAGGGACTGGTGCGCGTCGCGCAGCGCAGTCTCGGTGATTTTAATATTCTTTGCCATTTCAGGTGCACTCCTAGTTTAGTTTAAAGTGACAAGTACCTTGCCCGAGTCAACAGCTTCACCCTTTGATACCTCAATTGTGGCAACCGTGCCGTCCTTGGGAGATTTTACGGGAGTTTCCATCTTCATAGCCTCGATGAATACCAGGTCGTCGCCTGCCTTTACAGCCTGACCTGCGGTGACTACAACGTTTACAACAGTGCCGGGCATAGGAGCCTTAACAGAGGTGTTGCCAACCGCACCTGCGGGTGCTGCGGGCTTAGCTGCGGGAGCGGGAGCCGCTGCAGGAGCGGGAGCCGCGCTTTCGCCGAGCTCCTCAACCTGTACGTCGTATGCTGTGCCGTTAACGGTGATTCTCAGATTTTTCATTTATATTTCTCCTTTGGAATAATATCAAATAGTATTGTGCTTCTTGGCAACGGTGGGAACGCGCTTGCCCGAGAGCATATCGAGAGCGGAGAGCACTGCAACTCTGAGCTCGGTTTCCTCAACTATGCCGTCAACATAGCCGTTCTGAGCGGCATTGAAGGCTGAGAGATTCTCCTCGGCAAACTTTTCGGCAACGGCGGATTGCTCCTCAACGGGAACCTTCATCTGTTCGGGAGCCATAATCCAGGCAGCCGCCTCCACATTAACGGGAGAAATCACTGCGTTCGGAAGAGCGTAAACCGCGTCGGCGTTTGAGCCTGTGCCCGCAAGCGCGATATAAGCCGAGCCGACAGCCTTGCCGACGATCACGGAGATTTTTACTGTTGTAGCCTCGGCATAGGCTGAAATCAGCCTTTGAGCCGCCGCCATATTCTCGAAGCCTGCGCAATCGACAACAGTGAGCACCGGCAGCGAGAACGCGTCGCAGAAGCGGACAAATTTGGCGAGCTTCTCCGAGGATTTTTCATCGAGCTTTTTACCGATTGTGCGAACTACGCCCACAACCGAGCCGCCCATACGCGCAAGACGGATACGACCGGTTTTTCCGCAGGAATCGGCAATTTTAAATTTTGAGCCGCCGTCAACAATTTTGCTGACCATACAGCTTCCCTCGGGCGAAGGATCAAGAGCCTCGGCCTCGGGAGCCGAGGTGAGATTGTTTGAAGGCAGATAGCAGAGCAGCTCGCGCGCCTTCTGCACTGCCTCGTCGGTGTCGGCTGCTATAATTGACGCGCCGCCGTTTTCGGCGTTGCAGGCAGCGCCGGCGTTTGCTCCCGTCACGTCGAGCGAAAGCTTGGCGTCCTCGGTCATAATCACAAAATCTGCGCCCGCAGCAGCGAGAGCGTTTGTGCCGAGGCAGGTGCCCGTAATAACCGAAATCTGGGGAACCGCGCCGCTGAGCTTTGCGGTGAGGTTAAGAATATCGCCGCAGCCCGCAAGAAGCTCGGTGCCCTGAGCGAGCCTTCCGCCCACGCTGTCGTAAAATCCGACAACGGGAGCGCCCGTCTTTAGAGCGAGCTTATAGAGCTTTTTGAGCTTGGCAGCCTGAGCCTTGCTCATCGCGCCGCCGCAAATATCGCTGTTCTGCGCGAATGCGTAAACGGGCAGTCCCTCAACGGTTCCGTATCCCGCAACAGCCTCGCAAACGCCGTCGCCGGATTTTGCAAAAGCGTCGATCTCGCAGAATGAGTCAGCGTCAAAAAAATCGGCAAGGGTTTTGTATGCGGTGCTTCCCGCAATCTCAGCCTTTACCGATTGAAGCATTTCCATATCCATCTGTGTTTCCTCCTATGGTGCAAGTATCTGTATAGTATTATACTTCAATTCTGTGAAAAACACAAGGCTTTTTTGCCTCAGAGTTTCATCAGTCCACGGCAACAGACTACCAAGTAACGAGCCATTTCCGATAGATTAATGCCCGCAGCAATGCAAATCGCAAATCATTCGGCACGGACACAAAAAAGGGCGCACAAGCCGTGCACCCGTAATAAG
>ONIJ01000236.1 GCA_900317875.1 uncultured Eubacteriales bacterium | reverse complement strand
CAGGGCTCGAACCTGTGACCCTCTGCTTGTAAGGCAGATGCTCTCCCAGCTGAGCTAAGCTCCCAAAAGTGCCTTTGTCGCTTCAGCGTTTCGCCTTATCTCTCAGCGACTCGTTTATAATATCACAACTGTTATTAAAAGTCAAGGGTTTTTTGAAATTTTTTCAAAAAAAGTTTAAAAACCGCTTTTTATCAGGAATTCTTCTCGGCTATGAGCTTTTCGAGGTCCGCCTTTGTAAAAATATATTTTTTATTGCAGAAGTGACAATTCGCTATTGCGACGCCCTTTTCATCCGCCATTGAACGGATGTCATCGTCGCTCATCGTGCAGAAGTAGCGTTCGAGCTTTTCGCGCGAGCATGAACAAACGTAATTGACAGGATACTCGTCGAGAACCTCTACCTCAAAGCCTTCGAGCGCGGTTTTACAGATGTCGAGGATAGACATTCCCTTTGCAAGCATAGTTGTTACGGGTTCGAGCTTTGCAACATTTTTTTCGATCTGCTCGATCGTGTCCTCGCCTGCCCCGGGGAGCAGCTGGATGAGAAGTCCACCCGCGAGAAGCACCTCGCCGTTTTCCTTGTCAATCAGAACGCCGAGCGCACAGACGGTCGGGATCTGCTCGCTGGCAGCAAAATAGTTTGTGATGTCCTCGGCGATTTCGCCGCTAACGAGCTCGACCTGACCGATATAAGGATCTCCCGAACCATAGTCGCGCATAACGCTTAAAGTACCGTTTTTGCCGACTGCTTTGCCCACGTTTATTTTGCCGTTATTGTAATATTCTGTGGGGCAATCGCTGTTGCCAACATAACCGCGCACGTTGCCTTTGCTGTCCGCAACTGCCACAACGGGACCGAGTTCGCCGTCTCCGGCTACTCTCAGGTTTATAATCGCGTCCTTTTGCTTTAGCATTGCACCCATTATCGATGAAGCACACAAAAGCCTGCCCAGCGCGGCTGTCGCGCTGCGCGAGAGGTGGTGCAGCTTTTTGGCGGTAAATACTATATCAGACGCGTCAATGGCGGAAGCCATAACGGCACCGTCGCTCGTAATGCAGCGTATAATCTTATCCATATCTTTTACTCCTGATTATCATTTCGTTTAGCAATGTAAATTACTCTCTGTTCTTCATCCTTCGGCGGTTCAAAGCTCAGGTCACCGCAGATCTCCAGAACCTCAAAGCCTGCCTTGACAAGCATTTCGCGCAGCGCTTCATCGCTGTACGCACGCTCTGAGAAGTCCTCGCCGCTGCGGTGATATACACCGTCCTCTTCCTCAAAAAAGTCGAGAGAGACGTCCACAACGTCGTTTTCGCGCAGGAAGTTCTGCCACACACAGAAAACGCGCTCGCTTTCGAGCACGAATACGTTGTCGGCGAGCACATTGCGGTGCTTGAAAACGGTATTTACGTCAAAAATAAACAGCCCGCCTGTATTCATATATTTTGCTACACCGTCAAAGGTCTTTTGTACGTCAGACTCATCTGTGAGGTGGTTGATGCTGTCGAGTGTGCAAACGCAGGTATCGATTTTTTCCGCAAGCTCAAGCTCCTGCATACGCTGATTTACAAACAGAATATGCTCACCCTGCTCAAGGCTTTTCTGAAAGGCAACGCTTAGCATCTCAACGCTGCCGTCGATCCCGAACACATCAACGCCGCTCTTTGCAAGAAGAAGAGTCAGACTGCCGGTTCCGCAGCAGAGATCGAGGGTTTTGCCCAGCTGATGATTATGCCTTTTTGCGGCGTCAAGGATGTACTGACAGCGCTGTGGATAGCGGGCGTCCTCCATCAGTTCATCATAATATTCTGAAAAAGAATTATAACTTTTCATTTTTCGCGGCGATTTTGTCGAGCGCCAAGGTGTAGCCGTAGGTGTCGTTATCAAAAAGCGCTCGTTTTACGCGGCTGATCGTAGCGGTTGAAGCGCCTGTCTCCTTTACGATTTCGGTATAGACCTTCTTCTCTGTCAGCATTTTAGCCACGACGAGTCTTTGAGACATCGCCTTGAGCTCGGAGCTGGTACACAGGTCTTCAAAGAAGCGGTAGCACTCCTCCTTGGTTTCAAGCGAGAGAATGGCATCAAAGAGAAAATCGGTGGTATCGTTTTTCAGTTTGGAATTCAAAAGAATCCCTCCTAACATTAATTTCATACACTAAAATTTTAACATATAAAAGTGTAAAAGTAAAGCGTGTTTTTGTATTTTTGAAAAATTTCGCCTCACAAACCATAACCATAAAGAAAACGACGTGAATCACACGGGTATGAATAAAACACCTAAAAAAAAGACCAGCCGTTTGTGTCTAAACGAATGGTCATATACATATATCAATCTGATAAAAGAAAAACTCGCTGCAAGTACTGGCATCTCCCTATTTTCACACCCCGTCTCCGGAGCACTATCTTCGGCACCACAGAGCTTAAGTTCCGTGTTCGGTATGGAAACGGGTGGGACCTCTGCGTCATCGACGCCAATTAAATTGCAGCGAGTTTTCGGCTCCCCCAACCGGGCTCGAACCAGTGACATCACGATTAACATTCATGCACT